>CALDQK010001033.1 GCA_937911525.1 uncultured bacterium | reverse complement strand
GCCGCTTCGCCGACGAGGCCGACTTCCGCCGCAACGTGCGCGAGATCGCCTTCGTGGCCGAGCCGGTGGTGCTCGTGCTCAGCAGCCACGGCGAGCAGGGGCGCCTGATCGCCGGCAGCGACCGCCTCGCGCCCGACCTCGTCGGCGCCTGCCTCGCGCCGCTCGACAACCTGGCCCTGGTCCACTTCTCCTCCTGCGAGGTGTTCACGGGCGACGCCCTGGCCCGCCTGCGCAAGCCGCTGGCGGGGCGCAAGCTGCCCCTCTCGGGCTACGCGACGGCCGTCGACTGGTCCGCCAGCGCGGCGCTGGAGTTCCTCTACTTCGACCTCGTCCTCGGGCGAGGCTTCGCCCCCGCCCGCGCCGCGGCCGTGGTCCGCAAGGAGCTGGCCTGCGCCGGCGACGAGGGGGCCCAGGGCTCCCCCTTCGGCGGGCTCAAGTTCCGCTTCAGCGAGTAGCGAGGTTCCATGAGCGACTCCCCTCACCGCCCCCTGGCGGGCCGCCTGGCCCTCGTCACCGGCGCCAGCAAAGGGATCGGCGCCAGCGCCGCGGCCCACCTGGCCAGGCTCGGCGCGCGCCTGGTCCTGGCCGCGCGCAGCGAGGAGGGCCTGCAGAAGGTCGCCGCGGCCGTGGCCGAGCTCGAGAGCGAGGCCCTCCCGGTCCAATGCGACCTCAGCCAGCCCGAGCAGGTCGAGCGCCTCTTCGCCGCCGCCCGCGAGCTCGGCCCGCTGGACGTGCTCGTCAACAACGCGGCGCTGCTCCACGCGGGGCCCCTCGCCGAGACGAGCGACGCCGACTGGCAGGCCATGGTCGACCTCAACCTGACGGCGGTGTTCCGCTGCTGCCGCGCGGCGCTCGGCGACATGCTCCCCCGCCGCAGGGGCGTGATCGTCAACGTGGCGAGCGTGAGCGGGATCTCGGGGGTGCCCAAGCTGGGCGGCCTGGTCGGCTACGCGGCGACCAAGGGCGGCGTGATCGCGCTCAGCGAGGCGCTCGCGGCCGAGGTCGCGCCCGAGGGGGTGCGCGTGGTCGCGCTCAGCCCGGGCGCGGTCAAGACGGACATGCTCCGCTCGGTCGCGCCCGAGCGCGAGGAGATCGCCATGACGCCGGGGCAGGTCGGGCGCGTGATCGCGTGGCTCGCGAGCGACGACGCGGCGGCCGTGCGCGAGACGAACATCACGGTGTGGGGGCCGCCCGCGACCCCTCCCGCCGGTTAAAGTCTCGCCCCCCAGACCCCTCAGGAGGCCCCCGTGGCGATCGAGACCATGAGCTGGCAGGGCGACCTGCCCGGCGCCCTGCAGATCATCGACCAGCGTCAGCTCCCCGCCGTGAGCGAGCAGCTCCAGCTGAGCGACGTCGAGTCGGTGTGGGACGCGATCAAGACCCTGGCCGTGCGCGGCGCGCCGGCGATCGGCTGCGCGGCGGCCTACGGCGTCGTGGTCGGCGCCCAGATCGCGCTCGAGGGCGACAAGGACCAGGTCGAGCACGCCGCGCTCCAGGCGGCCGAGCACCTGGCCACCTCGCGCCCGACGGCGGTCAACCTGTTCTGGGCCCTCGACCGGATGAAGCTCACCGTCGAGCAGGCCAAGGGCTCGGCGCCCGACGCCCCCGCCTACGTGGCGGCGCTCCTGGCCGAGGCCAAGGCGATCCACGCCGAGGACGAGGCGACCTGTCGGGCGATCGGCAAGCACGGCGCGGCGCTCCTGGCCGACACGGTGCGGGTCATGACCCACTGCAACGCGGGCGGCCTGGCGACGGGCGGCTACGGGACCGCGGTCGGCTGTATCTACGCGGCGGCGGAGGCCGGCAAGCAGGTCTCGGTGATCTCCTGCGAGACGCGACCCTTGCTGCAGGGCGCGCGCCTGACGACCTACGAGCTGACCGAGAGCGGGATCCCCGTGACCCTGATCTCGGACGGCATGTCGGGCTTCGCGCTGCAGCGCAAGATGGTCGACGCCGTGATCGTGGGCGCCGACCGGATCGCGCGCAACGGCGACGTCGCCAACAAGATCGGCACCTACGGCCACGCCGTCCTGGCCCGCCAGCACGGGATCCCCTTCTACGTGGCGGCGCCCAAGAGCACCTTCGACTTGACCCTCGCCTCGGGCGCCGAGATCCCGATCGAGGAGCGCAAGCGCGAGGAGCTGACCCACTTCAACGGCCGCCAGATCGCGCCCGAGAAGGTCGAGGTGTGGAACCCCGCCTTCGACGTCACGCCCGCCGAGCTGATCAGCGGGATCATCACCGAGCACGGCGTGATCCAGCCCGTCGACGAGCAGCACGTGCTCGAGGTCCTGGGCGAAGCGTAGCGCGAAAGGGAGGCGCTCATGGAGCTGCCCAAGGGAACCTACACCCGCTCGCCGGAGCGCGGCTTTCGCAAGCTGGCCATGGCCTTCTGGGACGCCCCGAAGGACGGGACGATCTACGGGCACCTCATGATCGAGTGCTCGCGGATCCAGCAGTTCCAAGCCGACGTCGAGCGCGTGCACGGGATCAAGCCCAGCCTCGGCCAGCTGCTCGGGCGCGGGATCGCCAACGCGCTCATGAACACGCCCCAGGGCAACGCCAAGATCATTTGGGGCCAGGCCTATCTGAAGGACACCGTCGACGTCTACTACCAGGTGGACGTGGGCGACGGCGCCGACCTCTCGGGCGTGGTCGTGCCCGACGTGGGCCGCAAGACCTGCGTCGAGGTGGCGCAGATCCTCAAGGCCCGCGCCGACAAGCTGCGGAAGGGCAAGGACGAGCAGTACGAGAAGACCCAGAAGGGCTGCCTGAGCCGGATCCCGAGCTGGGTGCTGCGGCCTCTGCTCGGCTTCCTGACCTTCCTCGAATACAACTTCGGGATCACGCCCAGCGCGCTCGGCGCGCGCCCCGAGCCCTTCGGCACGGTGATGGTGACCAACGTCAGCCACTTCGGGATCGACGTGGCCTACGCGCCCCTGGTCCCGGTCAGCCGCGTGCCCTTCGTGTCGCTCCTGGGCCAGGTCACCGACCAGCCCGTGGTCCGCAACGGCGAGATCGTGATCGCGCCGGTGTGCCCCATGTCGGCGACCTTCGACCACCGCCTCCTCGACGGGAACAAGATCGGCCGGATCGTGCGCGACACGCGCGCCTACCTCGACGACCCCTACCAGTTCGAGGCCGAGGCGCTGGGCATGGAGATCCCGCCCTTCCCCTGGGAGCTCGAGGGGCAGGACCCGCCTGCGCCAGCGAGTGAGGGCCAGAAAGAGGGCGAGCCCTCCGCCGACGCGGTGGAGCCCTCGTGAGCGAGGCGCCCTACCCGCAGCTGATCGTGCTCAACGGCCCGCACAAGGGCGTGGTGGTCGTGCTCGACCAGCCCCTGCCCTGCGTGATCGGTCGCCGCGCGGGCCTCTCCTTCCCCGACGCCGCGCTGGACCCGGTCCACTGCCAGGTGATCCCGATCCAGGGCCGCTGGTACGTGCAGGACTTCGGCAGCGAGGGCGGGACCTGGCTCGGTGACCAGCGCGTGCAGGGCACCCAGCCCCTCGAGCTGGGCCGCTCGTTCCGGATCGGCGACACCTTGATCGCGCTCGTCCAGCCCGACCCCGACGAGGAGGAGCCGATCGACCCGGACCGGGTGCACAGCGCCGAGACCCGCCGGCTCGCGGTCGTCGCCGAGGAGGTCGACCTCAGCGAGGAGGCCGAGGCGCCCTTCGGCCGGGACGCGCTGGCCGACGTCGAGGCCGAGGAGAGCGGCCCGCTCCCCGTGGCCCGGGTCGTGCCCGAGCCGGAGGCCGACGAGCGCACGCAGAGCGAGGGCGAGCGGCTCGTCAAGCGCAAGAAGCGGCGCCGCAAGGCCGACCAGCCCGCGAGCGAAGCGACGGACGTGTTCGAGCTCGAGCTGCCCCAGCCCGCGCGCAGCGAGCTGGCCGCGCACGACGTGCTGGGCGACTACGAGGTGATCCAGCCCCTCGGCGAGGGCTCGCTGGGCCGGGCCTACAAGTGCTACGACCGCAAGCGCCGCCGCGTCGTGACCCTCAAGGTGCTCGACCCGGCCCTGGCCCGGAAGAAGTCCTGGGTGGCGCGCTTCCTCCGCGGCGCCAAGGCCGGCGCCCGGCTCCAGCACCGCCACGTGGTCGCGATCCTCGGCGCGGGTCACGCGCAGGGCTGGATCTACGTGGTCCAGGAGTACGTGGAGGGCATCGACCTCGAGGAGCACTGCGAGATGCGCGGGGGGGTCCTCGAGCCCATCGACGCGCTCGAGATCGTGTCCAAGATCACCGAGGCGCTGGTCTACGCGCACGGGCGCAAGGTGATCCACCGCGCGGTCACGCCGCACAACGTCCTGATCGGCGCGGGCGGCATGCCCAAGCTGACCGACCTGGCCTTCGCCAAGCGGGTCAAGAAGCCCAAGGACCTCGACGTCAGCGGCGCCTTCAAGGCCGAGGCGCGCTCCCCCTACGCCCCGCCCGAGGCCCTGCTCGGCGCCAGCCAGGTCGGCGCCCGCGCCGATATCTACGGCGTCGGCGCCTGCTTGTTCCGCGCCCTGAGCGGCGCCCCGCCCTTCGGGCAGGACCTCGGCCAGCTCAACCAGCGGATCCTCCAGGGCGAGCACGAGCCCTGGGGCCCCAACGAGGCCAAGCTGAGCGACCCGCTCAAGGCCATGCTCACCCGCTGCCTCGAGGCCGACCCGGCCAAGCGCTACCCCGCCATGCGCGACCTGCGCGACGCGATCGCCGACCTGCCGGACCTGGGCCTGGCCTGAGGGTCGAGCCAGAGGGAGCGGCGACCCCGGCCCGCCCCGAACCAGCCAAGACCCTCCTGGCCGCGGTCCGCGGCTACGGCCACCTCCAGCGCTGGGAGCCGCTGATCGAGGTCTCCGACCGCCTGCTCGGGCTGCCCAAGAGCTGATCTACAACGAGGGAATGCTGGCGCGCGTCCGCCGCAACCGGAAGCTGGCCGCGCACCAGCTCGCGCGCGGAGCAGCCGAGCTGTCGTAGGCTGGGGCCGTGCAGGGGCAGGTCGGTCGCTACCAGGTCGTGGGCGAGCTCGGGCGGGGCGGCATGGGGGTGGTCTATCGGGCCCTCGACCCCAGCTCGGGGCGCGAGGTCGCGCTCAAGGTGCTGCCCCCCCTGGCCGACGCCGAGGAGCGCCAGCGCTTCAGCCGCGAGGCCGAGACGGCCCGCGCAATCGACCACCCCAACGTGCTGGCTGTGCTCGAGCTGGGTCAGGAGCGAGGTCGCCCCTACCTCGTGACCGAGCTCGCGCCGGGGGGGAGCTTGGCGGACCGCCTCCGCCGCGCGCCCCTGGACCCGGAGGAGGCAGCCCGGGTCGTGGCGCAGGTGGCGCGCGGGCTCGCGGCCGCCCACGAGCGGGGCGCGCTCCACCGCGACCTCAAGCCCGGCAACGTGCTCTTCGCCGCCGACGGGCGCGCCCTCCTGGCGGACTTCGGCCTGGCGCGCCGGGTGCGTGACGAGACCTTGACGGCGACGGGGACGGTCCTCGGCACCCCCGGCTACATGTCGCCCGAGCAGGCCCAGGGCGAGCGCGCCGACGAGCGCAGCGACGTCTACGGGCTGGGCTCCTTGCTCTACGCAGCGCTGGTCGGCCAGCCTCCCTTCAGGGGACGCTCGCTGCTCGAGACCCTGACCGCGGTGGTGAACGATCCGGCCCCAGCGCCCGCTGGCGCACCCTCGGAGCTCGCGGCGATCGCGTGTCGCTGCATGGCCAAGGACCCACGAGAGCGCTACCCGAGCGCGAGCGCAGTCGCCGAGGCCTTGGCGGGCCTCGGCGCGGGATCGGGCGCCAAGAGCCTCAGCGCTGGAGCCTGGCTGGCGGCTCTGGCCCTGGCGACGGCGGGCCTCCTGGCGTGGGGGTGGAGCGGCAGGGCGACCCCTCGCTCTGCCCCCACTCCGCTCGCCCAAGCCCGAGCCACAGCGAGCGACGCGCCTCCTGCGCCGGCCTCCAGCTCACCCGCGCCCACGCCACGCGCCACGCAGGCCGCGACCCCGAAGGGGGAATCGGGCGTCACCCTGCCAGAAGACGATCGCCAACTCGACGACCTCGGACTCGACGACGCTGCGCTGCGACGGCTGCAGGCCCAAGTCGAAGAGCGGCTCGATCGAGAGGGCGAATCACCGCGGGTCCTCGTGAACCTGGGCCGCGTCCTCGTCGCGCGGAGACAGCACACGGCGGCGGCGGCCCTCGCGCGAAAGGCGATCCGGCTGGACCCGGAGTTCGGTGCTGCCTACCGCTTGCTGGCCCTGGTGCTCAACGCCCAGGGAGCCTACGACCAGGCGCTCGAGGAGCTCACCCAGGCGCTGGCGATCGACCCCCAAGACTGGCAGGCGCTCCGGGAGCGAGGCGGAGTGTGGTTCAGCACGCAGAAGCCGGAGCGCGCGGTCGAGGACCTCAGCGCCTCGATCGAACTTCACCCCTCCGCCTCCGCCCACTGGCTGCGCGGCCTGGCCTGGAGACAGCTTCGGCGGGGAGCCCAGGCAGACGCCGACTTCCTCGCCGCGCACGAGCTCGAGCCCAAGAACCCCGTGCACCTGCGGAACCTGCTCGCGCTGGCGGCCCGCCGCAAGGACTGGGACCTGGTCGAGGACTACGCGCGGCAGCTCCTGGAGCTCCTCCCTCAGGACAGCGACGCCTTCGAGTCCCTCCTGGTGGCGTTGAAGGAGGCTGGCCGTTGGCAAAGCGCCAGCCAGCTGGCCAAGGAAGCCGCCCGCTTCCCCGACCACCTTCGAATCCAGCTCCTGCTTGGTCGGGCTCAGCTGGAGGTGAAGCAGCTCGAGCTCGCCGAAGCGAGTGCGCAGCGAGCGCTGAAGCTGGCGCCCAGGCACGACATGAGCTTGCTCTTTGCGCTGCAGGTCGCGGTGGCTCGGGGCGACCCCGAGCAAGTCTACGCGCGAGGGAGCCAACTGCTCTCGCTCCGCCCTGAGGAGCACTCCCTGGACGAGGAGACCCTGGCGAGCGTGCGAGCGATCGTGGCGGACGCGGCCCGGCGCCTGGGCCGCTAGCGACGAGGCGCTATACTGCTCGCGCGGCGCAGGAGCGCGCCTCCGCCGCGCTGGTTCGGCCATGACCTCGTCCCCGACCCTTCCTCCCCTCCTGTGGGCGCTGCTGGCGGCGCTCGCGAGCCTGCTCGCCTTGCCCGGGCAGGCCGGCGAGGGCGAGCGCGAGCTGGCGCGCGCGCGGGCCTACGAGGCCCGCGTCGCGCGCACGATCGCGCGCGTTCGCTCGAGCGTGGTCGCGATCTCGATCCCGAGCGACGAGCGCGGCGCGCGCAGCGGCGGCTCGGGGGTGCTGATCTCGGCCGAGGGCTGGGTGCTGACCTGCGACCACGTCGTGGACGACGGCGACTCGGTCCTGATCGGCCTGGCCGACGGGCGGACGCTGGAGGGGCGCGTGGTCGGGCGCGACCCCGTCGGCGACGTGGCCCTGGTCAAGGTGCCCGAGCGCCAGGGCCTGAGCCCGGCCCGGCTGGGCGACTCGCGCAGCCTGCGCCGCGGCGACGTGGTGCTGGCCCTGGGCAACCCCTTCGGCCTGGCCGCCGACGACCTGCTCCCGGCCGCGACGCTCGGGATCGTGTCGGGGCTCCACCGCGCCAAGGGCGGACGCAAGGTCTATGGGGACGCGATCCAGCACGACGCGGCCGTCAACCCCGGCAACTCGGGGGGGCCGCTCTTCGACCTGGCCGGGCGCCTGGTCGGGATCAACGGGCGGATCTCGATCCGCGGGCTCAATCGGCACAACGTCGGCGTCGGCTTCGCGGTCCCCCTCCACCAGGTCCTGCCGATCCTCCCTCAGCTCCGCGAGGGCCGGACCGTCGGGCGCGGCTGGCTGGGGGTGCGCTTCAAGACGACCGCCGACGACGAGTCCGGCGCGCTGATCGAGTCGGTGACCCCCAACAGCCCCGCCGCCCGCGCGGGGCTGCGCGCGGGAGAGCGGGTGATCGCCGTCAACGGGCGCCCGATCGAGCACCCGGTCCGCTTCAAGAACGAGGTCTCGCTCCTGCCGGCGGGCGCGCGCGTCAAGCTGCGCCTGCGCGGTCCGGAGGGCGAGCGGGCGCTGGTCGTCGTGCTCGGGGAGCGGCCCCGGTGAGGCGCCCGCTGCAGCGATCGCGAGCGGCGCTGGCGGCCTGCGCCCTGGGCGCGCTCCTCCT
>CALDQK010001032.1 GCA_937911525.1 uncultured bacterium | reverse complement strand
CCAGGCAGCTCCGGCCCTCGGGTCGGGGCTGCCGCTACGTACGGCCAGCTCGGCGGAGCGGGCTCGCGGGCCTGCGAAGTGACCGCGGCGGGGGCTCGGCCCCGCGGCGGCGGGCCGGTTGCTTGGCACAGCTTTCGGCTGTGCCAGGCACCTAGCGGAGAGCTGGCTGGATCTCGAAGCCGAAGGTGCCGGTGCCGGAGAGCTCGACCTGGTAGCTGAAGGGCACGCCCATGGCGCCCTTGGTGCCGAAGGTGGCGTTGTCGATCAGGGTCGCGCCGGACTGGGGCAGTAGGGCGACCTCGACGGTGCGGCCGGCCTTGGTCTTGGCGCGGGCTACGCGGGCGCCGTCGCTGCGGCGCGAGGCTTGGATCTGCTCGCCGCCGAGGAAGAGGTCGAGCACGGCGGGGGTCAGGCCGCAGCGGACGTAGAGGGTGCCGAGGTTGGGGTGCAGGGTGTAGCGCACGCTCAGCTTTCCGTCCCGCAGGGTGACCACCTTCTCGACTCGGCCGTCCGGGCTGCGGAGACGCCAGCCGCCGGCGCGGACCTCGGAGCGGTAGTCGGCGTTCACGTAGAGGCTGCCGCCCCGGTCCGCCCACCAGTCGAGGAGGGCGGGCGCGCGCGTCACCGCGTCCTCATGGGTCTCCTCGAGCTCGCGCGCCTGGATGATCCCGGGCGTGTTGAGCAGGGTGCCGAGGAAAGGCTCCGCCTCGCCGGTGGCCGGGTCGCGCACGGCCGCGAACACGCAGCGGCCGCCGTCGTTCTCGAACGCGTAGAAGGCGCGGCGGTCGGCGAGGAGGAGCTCCTGCTCGCCGTCCTCGTCGACGTCGGCGCGCCAGGCTCGGGCCGAGGCAGGCGGGTTCTGGCTCCAGCGCGCTGCAGCCGCCACCACCCCCGCGTCACCGACGCGGCTGTGCATGGCGCGCGCCCAGCCGGCGATCGGATCGGCGGTCGTGTCCGGGTTGAGGTAGTCCCCCGTGGGGGTCTTGCTCAAGTAATCGTTCATGTCCTCGTCGTGCCAGGCCGTCTCGAACACGTCGACGGCGAACACGGCGGCAGCCAGGTCCTGGAGGCGACCCTTGGGGGCCGTGGCGACGGCCTTCCAGACGTCGTGCAGCACCCCGCCCGGCTGATCGATCACGCCGTAGGGCTTGGGAATCCGCACGCCAGGAGTGCGCTCGAGGTGATAGTCCTTGAAGCTCTCCTCCTGGGCCGACCCGTAATACCAGTTGTCGTAGGACTCCTCGGTCGCGTGGTCGAGCCACTCGTAGGTCTGGACCGAGAGGCTCGGGACGTTGCCGCGCTCCACGGGAGTCCAGTTCCAAGCGGCGATCGTCTCCAGGGTCTCGACCTGGATCCAGGGGTGATTGGCGATCCAGCGGATCGTCGTCTCGTAGTTGTCCGGGTTGTCGCTGCCGACGCCGAAGGAGGTGAAGCTGCGACCGGCGTAGGCCTCCCAGTCGTCGAAGACCAGGGTCAGCTGCTCCTGGTCCGGGTCGAGCGCCTTCTCGATCAGGCCGCGGCGAGTCCAGATCCAGAGCCCGCCGTCGCTGTTGGCGAACTTCCACTGGTCCGCCTCGTCGTTGATCAGGAAGCACTTCACCCCGTTGATCCGGTTGACCTTGTGGCCCCGCTTGCCGTGAGCGTCGGCGCGCCCGAACCAGCGGGAGACGTGGGTCACCTGGTCGACCACCGCGTAGTCGTAGCGGTTCCGCTTGCCGGTCGCGTCCTCGATCACGTCCGCGAAGGTCGTGCCGCGCGTCACTCGCTCCGGGATCCAGAACACCGAGCGCGGGCTCTGGCCGTAGATCCGATCCAAGAGCTCGTCGTTGAGTCGCACGGTCGCCGCGTTCGCGCCCTCGCCGCCGTGGTGACTCCGGGCGTTCTCGAAGTAGGGCATGATGTGCTCGGCCAGCACGCCGCCGATCAGGTGCCCCTCCCCGTTCTCGGGGTGGCCGTCGAGGAAGCCGCGCAGGCGCTCGTTGAAGGCCGGCGCCCCCCACTCCACCGTGCCCGCCAGGGTCCCGCTGATGTGAATGTTCACCGGCAGGCGGAACAGGGTGTGCGCGTCGAGGGCCCGGGCGTAGCCCGTCGGGTTGCCGTTCGGCGTCTTGATCGACTTCGACTCGATCAGGTCGTCGAGCCACTTGAGCGGCTGAATGTTCTGGTTGCCGTGCAGGATCGCCGAGTACTTCGCCGTCCCGGCCCGCGCGTCGGCCCGGATCCAGGTGTCGAGCACGCCGTCGCTCAGGTCGGCCTCGCCGACGGCGTCGGCCACCTCGCCGCTCGACTCCTGCACCGTGTAGGCCATGAAGCGCAGCGGCGCCCGGCCGTCCCAGCCGGCCCGGCGCAGGACGTCCGTGTTGATCCCGGCCTCGATCGCGTCGAGGTCGCTGCGCATGTGCACGTTCTTGCCCGCGGGGAGCAGGTTCCACGTCGCGTCGAACACGTCGATCTCGCCGCCGTCCTTGATCAGGATCGCGGCCTCCCAGCCGCTCGCGGTCTGGCCGCCGTGGAAGGCCGGCAGCCAGGTCTGGCCTCCCTGCTCCCAGTCGACGAGCACCACGAGGTCCATGGCGCCCGACTCGTCGCCGAGGCCGAGGTCGAGCAGGTCGGCGCGCAGGTAGAGCGCGCCCTCCTCCAGGCGCGAGTAGAAGGCCAGCAGGTCCCGCCCGTGGTCCTTGGCGTCTCCCAGCGAGCGCGCGTCGTCCGCCGGATCCAGCGCGCGCAGGTCGGCGTGCTCCCAGTCCATGAAGTGCTCGTAGCGGTCGAGCTTGCCCGAGGTGCCCAGGTAGGGCCCGCGACCGATCGTGATCGGACGCCGCCGCGCGCTCGCGCCTGCCCGGATCGCGACCCGCGCGTCCTTGCCGCCCCGGCCAGCGCTCCAGCCGTTCGGGTGGCGCAGCACGCAGTTGAGCTCGCGGGTCTGAGCGGTGAAGGGACCCAGAGTGGCCCGATACCTCCCGTCCGGCCCCGGCCCCCGCAGGGGGGTCTCGACCGCAGGCCCGCTGGTCCGGACCGTCCCGGCCGGCCGCAGCGCGCTCGCAGGGGTCTTCCAGCCGTTCACGCCCCAGTGCACGGCGCCCGGCTTCTCGCTGATCACGATCAGCTCGGTTCCCGGCGGCAGCTCGCTGGGGAGCTCACTCAGAGTCCGCTCGACGGCGGGCTCCGCGAGGGCGGGAGTCGTTAGGAGGAGAAGACTTAGGGCGAGGGCGAGCTTCTTCATCAATAGAAGATGAGTCAGCCCACCCAGGAATCGGACAGGTGATCTTAGTAGTTTGCGAGCAAAAGACTTAGGTCGACGCTGGCCCTAAGGCAGGGGCGAGGTCAGGCAGCGCAGGCGCTGCCCCTCGAAGTTGACCCGACCCACCCGGTGGACCATGGCGAAGAGCTTGGCCGCGTAGACCAGCTCCTTGCGGGTCACCGCTGGCGCATCGACCACGATCTCGAGCACCCCGTCCTGGTCGCGGCGCGCCTCGGGGCGGTAGGTGTCGAAGTCGAAGTTCGGGGCGACCTCGCGCGCCTGGCGCAGGAAGCCCTCTTCAGGGACGCCCGGGACGGTGTCCTCGAGCACCAAGCTGCGCGTCGCCACCGAGAAGGCCACGACCCACTCGTAGTCGTGGACCTGGGTCCCGACCTCGTAGGGCTGGTTGAGCGCGACCACGTCGGCGCAGCGGACCTGCTCAGGGGCCGCGGGCTCGACCGAAGACGCCGCCGCGTTCCAGTCGCGCAGGCCCGAGTCCAGGTCCAGGTCCTCCAGGCCCAGGTCACCCAGGAAGCTGGGCGTGCTGGGCAAGTAGCTCTGGGGCGCCTCGGGCAGCCCGCTCTCGCCCTGGGGAGGCTGCTGGGGCGGACGCTCGTCCTCAGCCAGCTGATCCTCCATGCGGCGGGTCAACAGGTGGAACTCGGGCTGGTGGTAGAAGAGCTGGCCGTAGAGCGACGAGAGGTTGGAGTGCCGACGCCGGCCCAGGGAGCGGGCCACGGCTCGCAGCACGCCGACCACCGGCTGGGTGTTCTTGAAGATGCGCACGTCCGTCGCGACCGCGACCAAGGCCAAGGCCTCGCTCAAGCGGCGGCGATCCGCCAGGCTGACCCCCAGCTCATGTCGCTCGAGGACCGTCGCGAGCTCCTCGGCCCAGGCGCGCAGGTCGCTCAAGGCCAAGTGCCCATTGACCGCCTGCGCGATCCGAGACTGGACCAGCGTCCGCTCCAGGCGAACCCGAGGCAGGCGCTCAGGGAGCTCCTGATCGCACATGTCGGCGAAGGTCGCGTAGCCGGCCGCCTTGGCGAGGGCCACAGCCTGTTGAGGGCTCAGCTCGCCTGCGATCAGGCGCTCGAGGGCGTGGCGAACTTCCGTGCGGTTCACGCTCACTCCCGGCTCTCGCTGGTGGTCGGCGCGGTCGCGGCGCGGCGCTTCGACCAGCTCTCGTAGTCCTGGCCCTCGGGGAAAGTGCCGCCGGCCTTGCTGTAGGCCGCGTGCAGCGCCTTCAGCTGCGCCTCACGCTCCTCGGCCGCGGGGTCGTAGGGCAGATCAGCCCCGAGTGAGGTCTGGAGCGCGCTGACCAGCGGCGGGGTGATTCCGCGGGCCGCGGGCGGCAGGTCGCGCAGCACGCCCAACAAGGCCCAAGAGACCTCGGGGCTGGCCTTGCCCGCCTGCACCAGCGCCTGCGCGGCGTAGGCCCGCGCGATCGGGTCGCCCTCCTGCTCGATGGCGCGCTCGAGCCTGCTGGTGCTCTCGGCGCTGCCCGCCTTGGCCCGCTCGCCGAGGAGCCTGTAGGCGTTGGCCCGCATGGGGGGCTCGCTGGCCTCGGCGCGAGCCAGGATCAAATCGGTCGCCTCTTGGCCGGGCAGCTTGCCCACGACCTCGACCAGCAAGGTCAGCCGATAGGGGAGCGTCTCGCGCTGCTCCTTCGAGCCGAGCTCCTCGCGCATCTTGCCCAGCACGCTGGGGCCACGCGCCACGAGCGCCTCGATCGAAGCCTTGCGCAGCGGCTCGTCGCGCTGGGCCATCGCGAGGTGGAGATTGCCGAGGTGGTAGTCGGCCACCATGCCGGGGTACTGGTAGGCGAACACCGCCATGGCGACGACCCACAACGCGAAGGCAGCCCCCAGCAGCACACGCGGGTCGAAGCTGGTGACCGCGTTGGGATCCCCAGGCTTGGCGCCCGAGTCGCCGTCCCCAGAGCCAGCGCTGCGCTCGGCGCCGCCGGAAACGGGGCCAACGTCCTCTCCGACTTCAACGGGCGGGGCGTCGGCCGCTCCGCTCTCGGTCTGCTCGTTCACGCCTACCTCGCGGGCTAGACTATACCGGTGACCCAAGGACCGTCAACGATCCAAGCCTAGCCGCGCCAACCACTAGCGGGGCGGGAGCGAGGGTGGAGCAGAGCAGGCCAGAGACGTTGGAGTTGATCGAGCTCGCCCGCGCCTCGGGGCGCCAAGGGGTGGGCCCCAAGGGCCATCGCCTGGCCCTCCTCAGCCAGGCCGGGCTGCCCGTCCCCCCCGGGTTCGTCGTGCCCGCCCCCGTCCTCGGCGCCGTCCTCGGAGATCTGGGCGGCCTGAGCGAGGCCGAGTGCGCCGCGCGAGCGGAGCACGCGCCCCTCCCGGACGAGCTCCGTGACGCCCTCGCCGCAGCGCTGAGCGAGCTCGACCAGGGCGCAGGCGTCGCCGTGCGCTCGGCGGGGCTCAGCGAAGACGCCGCTGGAGCCAGCGCCGCGGGGATCTACGAGACCACCCTGGCCTGCACCGACCCCGCCGCGATCGAGGAAGCGCTGCGCCGCTGCTGGGCCTCCCTCTGGGGCTCCGCTGCCCAGGCCTACGCCACCCAGGCGCCCCAGGCCCGCAAGATGTCGGTCCTGGTCCAGCGCATGGTCGAGCCCCGCAGCGCTGGGGTCCTCTTCACCTCGCGCGAGGACGACGAGGTGTGGATCGAGGCCGTCCCGGGCCGGGGCGAGGCCCTCGTCTCGGGGGAGGCAGACCCCGTCCGCTACCGGCTCCCGGCGCAGGGCGGCGCGCTGGAGGTCGAGGGCGAGCCGGCGGCCCTCCTCGGAGCCAGCGACCACCAGGTGCTGGTCGAGCTGGCCCGCGCCGCCGAAGCCGTCTTGGGGCGCGGCCTCGACCTGGAGTGGGCGATCGACGCCGAGGGCGCCCCCTGGCTGCTCCAAGCCCGCCCCGTGACGCGCCCCCTCGGGGCAGGCCCCAAGCGCACGCTCTGGACCGCGGCCAACACCCAGGAGGCGCTGCTCGACCCGGTCACCCCGCTGACCTGGAGCCTGTTCACGCCGCTCGTAGAGCGCGGCCGCAGCGACTTCTTCCGCTTCGCGGGCCTCGAGGAGATCCAGGGCGACTACATGCGCCTCTTCGTGGGGCGCCCCTACTTCAACCCCGACTACTTCCGCGCCTTCCTGCGCCAGATCCCAGGCGCCCCCGACAACGTGTTCGACGCGCTGATCTTCGCGGAGAGCGCGCCCTCGATCGACTTCCGCCCGCGCGAGTTCAACGGCACCTCGCTGCGCCTGCTCGCGCTCTTCGTCGCCGCCCGCGTCCTCGCCCGCGAGCGCTTCGAGCTCTTCCTGCGCTGGTTCGACGCCGCCCTGGGCCGGCTGCGCCTGCGTCCCCTCACGAGCCTCTACGACGCCGAGCTCCTCGAGCTGCGCGTCCAGGCGACCGAGCTCCTCGAGAGCGCCCTGCGCCGCCACGTGCTCGGGACCGCGATCGCCGGAGGCTCCTACCTGCTCCTCGATCTCTTCCTGCGCCACGCCGGCAGCCCTGAGACGGCGACCCCTGGCCTGGCTGCCCGGCTGACCTCGGGCGCGAGCGGCAACGCCCTGGCCCGCTCGAGCGCAGCGCTGGAGGAGCTCGCGCGCCGCTGGGCCCGCGGCGAGCGCCGGCCCGAGGACCTCGAGCGCTTCCTCGCCGAGCACGGCCACCGCTGCGAGAAGGAGGCCGAGCTCCTCGAGCCGCGCTGGGCGGACGCCCCCCGCACCGTCCAGGAGGTCCTCGACCAATACGTGGCCGCCGCCGAGCGCGGCGAGCTGACCGACCTCCGCCAGCGCGAGGCGGAGCTGAGCGAGCGAGCACGGGTCCTGGCGCACGAGGTCGCAGGGCAGCTCCAGCGCAGCTCCTGGCTGGAGCGAGTGCTGCCCCTCAAGCGGCTGGCCTTCGGCTACCTCCTGCGTGAGGCGCGCCGCTACGCCCCCTACCGGGAGAACCTCAAGGATCAGGCCCTGCGCGCGCTGCACCTCCTGCGGCGCGTGTTCCTGGAGGCGGGACGCCGCCTGGCCGCGCGCGGCCAGCTCGAGGCCCCGCAGGACGCGTTCTTCCTCGAGCTGGACGCCCTCGAGGCCGGGCTCCGCGGCGAGCGTGCCGACCTGCGCGAGCTGGCGGCCGCCGCCCGCGCCGAGCGCCAGCGCTTCCTCGCGACCCCCCCGGCGGACCGCGTGGTCGAGGTCCCGGGCCAGCCCCCGCGCTTGCTCCCGGCGACCCTCTTCGAGGGAGGCCTGCTGGAGGGCGTCGGCGTCTCCAGCGGGCGAGTGCGCGCCACCGCCCGCGTGTTGAGCTCCATGGACGAGGCCGCGCGCCTGGGCGCCGGCGAAGTCCTCGTGGCGCGCGTGATCAACGCGGCTTGGACGCCCCTCTTCCACCTGGCGGGCGCCGTCGTGGCCGAGGTCGGGGGACTCCTCAGCCACGGCGCGATCGTGGCGCGCGAGTACGGCCTGCCGGCCGTGTTCGGGGTCCGCGGCGCGAGCTCGATCCCCGACGGCGCGACCGTGGTGGTCGACGGAGACGCGGGCCTGATCACGATCGAGGAGACCCCCTGAGTCCCTTGGGGAGGGCCGTCCTGCGCTTCCTCGTGATCGCGGGCGTCGGGGCGCTCTACCTCGCGATCGGCTATCGCTGGGGAGACCCCGCCCCCGAGAGCTCGGACGAGGAGCCGCGCGCCTCGCGCCCGGCTCAGGTCCTGGCCCTGCTCGGGCTCGCGGGCGTCCTGGCCAACGTGGTCGA
This sequence comes from uncultured bacterium, assembly GCA_937911525.1. GTDB lineage: Bacteria > Planctomycetota > J058 > J058 > J058 > NORP233. The sequence continues at coordinate 2,789 of CALDQK010001032.1, read as the reverse complement.
CCCCCGCTACCAGGTCGACCGCAGCCTCCCGCTCCCGAGCGGGCTGCTGCGCGACCTCTGCTACGCGCCCGGCGCGCTCCTGATCGGGGTCGCGCTCCGCTTCCTCCCGCGCCTCCCCGCGCAGCCCCCAGCCGACGGGGTCAAGGAGGCCCTGGCCGGCTACGCGCGCCTGCGCTCGCGGCGGGTGGCGATCCTGTTCCTGGCCCTGGCCTACGCGATCTTCCTCCTGCACGACCCGCTCTACGTCCTCGCCAAGGCGCCGAGCAACCTGACCCCGGGAGAGCGGGACCCCCACGGGGTGGTCGTCCTGCAGCGCAACGGGGTCAACTGCGTGCCCGCGAGCGCCGCGAGCGTGCTGGCCCTGTGGGGCGAGGAGCACCACGACGGCGAGCTCGCGCTCTACGCGGGGACGAGCTACTACGGCACCCCCGAGCACCGAATCGTGGCCGCGATCGAGAGCCTGCACCCCGACCTGCAGACCCTCCGCTTGAGCACCACCTGGGAGGAGCTGCGCGCCCTCGACCACCCCTGCCTGCTGGGGGTCAAGCTCTCGCGCGTGATCAGCCACTGCGTCGCCCTGCTGGGGCTCGAGCCCGAGCACGCGATCCTGGGTGAGCCACTCGAGATCGGTCTCCAGCGCTTCGAGCTGGCCCTGCTGCCAGGGATCAAGCCCTGGGGCGGCCGCGCGATCGTGATCGGACGAGACTTCCGCTACGAGGTCGAGCCCGGCGAGCGCCACCCGGTCGTCGCGCGACTCCGCCGGGAGGCGCGCGCGGCCGGTCGCTGGCAGGGGGCCGACCCGCCTGACCCAGCGCTCCTCGAGCCGGAGCTCCTGGCCTGCCTGGCCGAAGTCGCGCGCTCCCGCGGCCTGAGCCTGCCCGAGCCGCTCCGCCTGACGCCCAAGGTGATCCTGGCCTGCAACGCCGAGCTCCAGCGCGGCCGGATCCCCTCGCTCCGCGAGGGCGCCCGCACGCTGGCCCCCTTGCTGCGCCGCGGGGTCGCACCCGTCGGGAGCGGCGGGGTCGGAGCCGTCGACTCGGCTCACTGACTCCTCCGTTGCGAGGATGACACGCGGCTCGACTCAGGCCCTGGGTCGAGCCCCCGTCCAGCTTGGACACCCTCCGGGACGCCCCTTGCATGGACGGCGCTTAGAGCGCTCGGACGGTTTCGGCTTTTCCTCTGCATTTCACTGAGCACAAGGAAAAGGAAATCCCTCCGATGAACTTCAAGTCACTTCGCTCCGCTGTCCTGTCCACCCTCTTCTTCGCCAGCGCCGCTGGGCTGAGCTTCGCTCAGGAGCAGGGCCTGCCCCTGCCCGCCGAGCAGCAGAAGCGCCGCGCGCTCGATCCGCTCGAGCAGAAGGAGGAGGCCCGCAAGGCCGAGCTCCGGCGGATCCAGGCCGAGCTCACGCAGAAGCAGAAGCAGGCCGAGCGCAAGAAGCGCGAGCTGCAGCGCCTGCTCGAGCAGGACGCCCAGCAGGACCGCAAGCCGATCACCAAGCCGGGCCGCAAGCCCCGCAACGAGAACAAGCCGATCACGCGCCCCAACAAGCCCAACGAGCAGAGCCAGGAGCAGGGCTCCTTCCAGCAGCTGCGCGACCTGGGCTCGCGCCTGGGTGAGCAGATCCTGACTTCCTTCAACGAGCGGATGCCCGTCGACACGGCCGAGGCGCGCGAGCGGACGGCCCAGATCGCGCAGGCCGCCTGGGAGGGTCTCCAGCAGCGGGCCGAGGAGCTGCGCCAGCAGGAGAGCCAGAACACGTCCAACACGCAGCAGGCGGGCGCCGACTCGCTCCAGAAGCCGCAGAAGCCCCAGAAGCCCCAGGCCAGCGAGCAGAAGCCGCAGAAGCCCCAGGCCAGCCAGCAGAAGCCGCTCTCGATCAAGCAGCAGGCCCTGGCCGAGCAGAAGAAGGCGCAGGACAAGCAGCAGGAGGTCCCCAGCCTGGCCGAGGTCCAGCGCCTCGCGAGCCGGATCGGGCGCAGCGTCTGGCGTGAGGTCATGGCCCGGGTGGACGACGCGACCCCCGGGATGACCCTGGCCGAGGCCCGCCGTCGCGGCGAGCGCATGGCCCACGGCCTGGGGCGCAAGCTCTCGCTGCTCGCCCGCTGGGGCCAGGTCAATGGCGTGGTCGAGGTCGACGGTCAGCCCGTCAAGCTCAGCGTCGATCGCGACGGCAACGCGCTCGTCAGCGGTCCGCAGGGGACCCGGCGCGTGCAGCTCGACGAGGAGCAGATGCGCCAGCTCCAGGACGCGCTGGTCCGCTCCGGCCCCGGTCGCGGCGAGGGCTTCGGCGTCCAGGTCGGGGAAGAGCGGCGCAGCGCCGACGGCGAGGCGCTCCAGTCGACCCTGCAGGGGATCGCGCAGGCCGCGCTGACCCCCGCTCAGCAGCAGACCAGCCGCCGCGGCGGTCGCGGCGCGAGCAGCGGCGGACGCAGCTCCCTGCCGGCCAGCGCCCAGCGCGAGCAGCAGGACTTCGGCCAGCGCCACGGCGCCCGCCAGCGCCTCGACTCGACCAAGAAGAAGAAGTAGCCGCGCGCCTCAACTCACTCCTAGCTTCCCGCTCGGCGGGGGTCGCCACGGTGGCGACTCCCGCCGAGGGTTTCCGGAGCGATCCGCCGTGGAGGTCGCCAGCGGGGGGTGACGCGCGGCGAGTGTCGTGCCCCGGAAGTTCCGCTACGGCCGCCGTGGTTGCGCGAGCGACAGCACCGGAACTCGCGACGCGCAGCACCAGACCAGAGTTTCGCGGTTCGGGGCGGGTTGCGCGTGGCGATTCACCGCGGAGACGCAGA
>CALDQK010001031.1 GCA_937911525.1 uncultured bacterium | reverse complement strand
GACCGGACGAGCGGAGTGCTCATTGACACGATCTGCTACTTCTACGACGGCTGGCAGTGCATTGAGGAAACCGACGCCACGGGCCTGGTGACGCGCAACACGTACGTGTTTGGGTCCAACGGAATCGACGACGTGATCCAGGCTGTGTTGCCCGACGCGGCGGATCTGGATGGCGACGGGAACACGGCGGAGCCCACGGAGCTCTACTACCACTGCAACTCGATCGGGAGCGTGGCTGCGGTCACGGATAGCGGCGGGGCTGTGGTGGAGCGATATCGCTACACCGACTACGGCGAGACCGAGGTCTTGGACGGAGCCTTCCAGCCAATCGCGGGGAACGTTACGCGCGTTCGACAGCCGTTCGGGTTCACAGGTAGAAGGTTGGATTACGAAGAAGGCTCCTCGCTGTACTACTTTCGGTTGCGCTACTTTGACTCAGTAGCGGGCCGCTTCATTTCACGGGACCCTCAAGGCATTTGGGGCGACTCTGGGCAGCGAGGTAATGGCCAGAACTACTGTGGAAACAACCCAATCAACTCAATCGACCCATACGGGCTAGACGGCATCAGCATCGCCCTTCTTGCCAAGAAGGCTGCGGTCGCTGCTGCCGCCGCGAAGGTCGCAGCCGCAGAAACAGCTCTGACCTTCTCACTCAGGCTGATGGGCTTGGTAGGGGCAGTTCTCTACGTTGGTAAAAAGGTAAAGGGTGTCTACGACAAGGCTGCTGAGCTTAGAAAGTCCCTGGATGATCTGAGAGCGGCGCAGAGAATGGCACAACGAGCATTGCAGCGAGCTCTGCAAGCCGAATTCAGCAAAATGCTCCAAGCCGCCCTGCACCAATTGGCAAGACAAACCTACAAGAAGATTAAGCCTCAATGCCCCCCACCTCGAGACGACGACCAGCACTGGCTCATAGCACTGTATTTCAAGAAGTTGCCTGCGCTATCCTCTTACACAGCCATGCTGCTCAAAGGTGACGTTGCTGGTACAGCCAAGAAGCTCAAAGCTGACCTCGCGAAGCTCTTCAGGGGCGCTAGGGTGTATTGGAGTGGAGGTGAAGGCATAATGAAGAAACTCGTACCTGATCCAAAGAACAAGGACGGGTACGGGCTGCCAAAGGGGGTGCCGTTTAAGCGTGGCTGGACGCAGCCCAGGCAAGTCACGGACACCGAAAGAAAGGCCATCATCGACGCCATTGCAGACCGCGGCTCGGGCTTCGATTACCGTGCTCAGGTATTCTTCAGTATGAAGGACCAGAAGCAATGCGGGCAATGCTCCAAGGCCATGGGTAATTTTGTGCAAGCCTACGGGGGTGACGTCTGGTATTTCCCCTTCGGTGGCAGCCCCCTGCTTGGGAAGGTCTTGCCCAACAGCCTGTTTGACGATATGTGGAAATTCACAGTGTGGCGCGGAGAGGAGAATGCCAAGACCGGAGAGCGGTTCGGCGTCGGGGGTGTCAAAAAGAAGTGACCTACAGTCTTCGCATGCAACGCTGGCTTGAGTTTCTGAGCTGCCACCCGACATGCGGCAATCTAAGTCGCTTCGGCCCAGCTGAGGCGCTCTTGTTAAGGCTGACTCCTGGAGCCAAGGAACCGCTCATCTTTAGCTTCTCTGACCAATCTCTCCCCGACTTTCAGGTTTCTTTCGAGCGTTGGCTGGCCGCATTAGACTTGCCCTCCTACTATTCTCTCCAGTGTTGCCTGGCCAGGACATACTTCGTTCCACGAACGCAAAGCCGGGTCGGCGAAGCCGAGATCGAAGATCTAATAGTGGCGATGGCAGCCTGGGTAATGAACCAGGAGCAAACTCAATGGGAGGAGGCCTACGCCAGATTCTCAGACGCATTCCCACCGGAAGACGAGGCCCCGATCGGCTACTACCCCAGCGGATGGTCAGGCGAAGACTACGAACACCTTATGGAGTGTGGTGACCCAGGCTCGATGCCTCCAGTTCCACGAACCACTGCAGCCACTCTCCAGGCGATGCAGTTGGATCCAGCGGGGCTGGATGTCTGCCTTGTCCATGCAGTCTCTGGACTCGCAATCTTGGGCCCAGAGGGCCTCCAAGACGCAGCTTTGGAGAGGCCTCCAGTCCTACCTCCCCTGCCCAAGTTTCGTTTCGAGGAAGTCGATTCCGACTATTCCGAGTTCGGAGAGGATATTGCTTCCTTTGTGTTGAAGGACTGGGAGTTCAGAGACTCTGGGGGAGAAGCAGCCCCCAAGCCGACCGATTGACTGAAGCCAGGGGGCTACACAGGCGACCTTAACGACGAGTGCGACTTCGTACTATCAGAAGTCGGCCGAGCGGATTTGCTGGAGGACTCCGTACTGTCCCAGAAGTCGGCCGAACGGAATTGCTGGCGGACCGACCGCTTCAGCGGCTCGTGCTGACAGTGAGGCCCTCGGAGTGACGGACGACCGACACGAGCGAGCTACACGTGACCGAAGCCCGCCAAGGGCGGGCACGGTAGCGCCGACGGTCGGAGTCGTCGATCAGGCGGCCTTCGGTGGTAGTAGCGGAGGAAGCCGCCGAGTCGAGACCGGCACGCGATCTCGCCCTCGCTGCGGCCGACCCCGGGCCCAGGGTCAATCAGAGCGCTGCCGAGGCCCTGATGGTTTCGCTCCGCGTGGTAGTGGGCCAGGTAGTCGCGAATCACGACGCGCAAGTGGCGCTCGCCAAGGATCACGAGGTGGTCGAGGCACTCCGACCGGACCGAGCGAACGAAGCGCTCGGCGTGAGCGTTCAGGTTGGGGCTCCGCCGCGGCAGGGTTACGACCGAGACGCCCGCGCCGTCGAGCAGGTCCTTGAAGGCCGACGAGTAGAGCGGGTCCCGGTCGAGGATCAGGTGGGTCTTCCCGCGCAGGAAGCCCTTGCAGGCGTTTATGAGGTTGCGGCCGACCTGGAGCAGCCAAGCGCTGTCGGGGTTCTCGCGGATCCCTGCCACGTGGACCCGCCGGGTCTTCAGCTCCATGACGAAGAACACCGAGTAGCGGACTACGCCCCGCCAGGTGAGGGCCTCGACCTGAAAGAAGTCCGCCGCGGCCAGGCTCTCCCAGTGAGCGGAGAGGAAGGCGTTCCACGAGGTTCGGCGGCTGCGCTCAGGGGCGGGCTCCACGCCTTGGTCGGCCAGGATCCGTGCGACGCTCGACCGGGCGAGCTGGTGGCCCAGGTTGTGCAGCGTGTCGCGGATCCGGGTGTAGCCGAAGCCAGGGTTCTCGCGGGCGATCTTGACCACGAGTGCGACCAGGTCGTCGCGCTTTCGCGGGCGTCCTCGACCTCGCTGCGCTTTCTGGGTCGTGCCGTAGCGCTGGGCGACCAAACGGCGATACCAGCGCAGGATCGTGTCTGGCGTGACGAGGGTGGTATAGCGCTCGAGCAGCGCGCGACCGAGCGCTTGGTCGCGCTCGACCAGGCGTCGGCGCTGCCGCTGAGTGAAGCATAGGCGCTTGGGTCCCAGCTGCTCGCGGAGGGTCGCGTTCTCCGCTTGGAGGTAGAGGATCACGGCCTGCTGCTCTCGGCTGACCCAGCCAACGAGAAGCAAGAGGAGGAACTGGAACCGAGGGGGCAGCGTAGCGGTCACTCGTTGGGGGATAGCGGGCCGGCGGCATCGGGACCACTGACACCCGGAGCTCGCCGTAACCATCAGGGTTGGGGCGAATCCATGAGTGGGTCGATATGGGCATTGAGGCGAGGAGCAGGACGACTGCACGCGGGACTCAGCTCAGCCGCTGCGCGAGTGCGCGCGACTGCGCGAGGCCTGGCCCGCTCGTGGGTCCGTCGCCGCCGAGCGCCAAGCAGACTGGCCGCCCTGTGCGGCGCCGCAGACAGACCTCAGGCCACCCGGGCTGGGCCCGCTCCCTGGTGGGCGAAGGGTGCTGCCCCCGCCTACGGGTCCCACGCGGACTCGCACTGGAGGGACGGGGGAAGGTCTTCCCGGCGCAGTTCGCCGAAGAGACAGCGCGGGCACTCCACGGAGGAGGCCACCGGATCCTCCGGCGGCTGCTCGCCCTCTTCCGGAGCGTCTTCCTCGGCTTCGAGCAGGT
>CALDQK010001030.1 GCA_937911525.1 uncultured bacterium | reverse complement strand
GGGTGGCCGCCCGGGCGGGGTTGCTTCTTGGTGCTCATCCCGCCTTCGCCTCCTGGCGCAGCGCGCGCTTGGCGTCGCGCTTGGCCCGCTTGGCTCCCAGGTTGTTCACGTGCGCCTGCAGCTGCAGCACGTGGGCCTCTTCGTAGTGGTGGCGCAGCGACGCGTCCCGCCGAGGGGCAGGGTTGAATCGCTTCGTCCGGGTCAGGTAGTCCACGTGGTGGGGCTGGGCCCCGCTCACGCGCTCAATCAGTTCTCGTCGGGTCATGGGTCCTCCGTTCGGCGACACGGAGAACCTGACGAGCACACACGCGTGCTCTGGAGCACAACTTTGGAGCACGCGTGTGCTCCAGTGGCTATGCGGGTTTCAGTCGATCGGGGCAAGCGAGGCGCACGGGCTGTGCTCCGCCACCCTTGAGCAGAATGTCGGCTGCCGCGTTCTCGCGGAGAGCCTGCTCCAGCTTGCGCCGGTCACCGATGGAGAGAGCGGCCTCTCCGGCCCGGGCGAGGTCTTGGAGTGCACGCCCAAGCCTGTTGCGGGTGGTGAGGGGTTTGGCCTGCAGCGTCCCCTTGCCGTTGGTGAACACCATTTCCTCGCCGTCCAATACCAGCGACCCGTCAGCGCGCACCTCAAGCACGTGGGATGGCGCTGCGGGCGCATTCGGTGCCTCGCTGCTTGTGTTGCACGGGGGGGCCGCGTCTGCGCTAGCCTTCTCCCACTCCCGAATCGCCTCGCAGAGTTCTCCGCGGAGGTCCTCTGAGTCCGTTGAGAGGCCAAAGCGCTCCAGCCTTGCGGTGAGAGGCTCGCACCCAAGCAGGCGGCTGCGGGCCTCCTCCCTGGCGCCGACCAACTCGGCCCGCAGGCCCACCACAAGCCCCATCAAACCGAGACGCCCAACCGACCCCACCAGGTGAAGCGCGGCCATTCCGAGGGCAACTTGCGAGTCCCCGTGATTGAGGGCATCGGAGAGCCTTTCCGCACGCTGGGCTAGGAGAGCGCGTGGGCGCTCCCAGAGCCCGCCCAACCTCAAGGCGCGGCGAGCCAGCACCCCTCGCGCACCGTCGCAGAGCAGCTGGACCAGGAGCCACTCGACCTGCTCGTCGAAGGCGTCAGCGTCGTCGGGTAGCTTCTCGGACATCTTGCGCTCCCTGGAGCGGCTCCCGCCGGCAAGCTCGGGCCGCTCCAGGGGCCACCTTCTGATGCGGGTCTGACGTCTCCGGGGTTCGCGCCGCGTTCGGGCGAACGCGATCAAGTCGCCGCCTCGAGCAGCTCGAGCAGCCCCAGCAAGGCGTCAGGACCTGGATCGCTGACGTAGGCCTCGGGAGCGGGGCCGCAGCCGGTCCCCAGCTCAGCCGCCATCCAGCGCTTCCAGGCCCACCAGGCCCGGTTCCACATGCCCCGCACCGCCGGCGCGCGCTGCCCCCCGCGGCGCAGCTCCGCCCGCACGTCGCGGGGGAGCTGGCGGTAGACCCCAGAGATCCAGCCGGGATGCGCGGCCTCGAAGGCGGCGCGCCTCTGCTCGGCCTCGGTCACGAAGCCTCCCCGAGTCTGACCCAGAGCGACTTCGCCAACGGCAGCAGGTCGTAGTCGGCCGCCTGCGCGTAGCGCATGTGCTCCTCGGTGCTGAGGTGCCCGATGTACTGCTTGCTCGGCTCGAGGCCGAAGCCCTCGGCGTGGAGCTTCGCGACCGCGGTTCGGCGCAGGGAGTGCACGTCGCGCACCCCCTTCAGCCCCATGGCCTCGATCTTGAGCGAGATCGCCTTCCGTAGCGCACCTTCCCTCAGGCGCCCACCTCGGCGTCCCTTGAAGACCCAGGCGTCCGGCTCGACCTCGCCGATCAGGTTCGCCAGCTGAGGTGAGATCCGCGCGACGCGCTCGCGATTGCCCTTCGTGCGGAGCTCAACGACTCCGTGGCCCTCCGCCGCTCGGGCCAGCTGCTCGCCCTTGAGCCCGCAGACCTCGGAAATCCGGGCCCCGGTCTCGGCGAGGAGCCAGGCGGCGGGGAGGTAGTGGCCGCCCAGGTAGCCGCGGAGGTGCTCGAGGACCTCGCGCACCTCCGCCTCGGTGAAGGCCCGCTTGCGTGGGCGCTCGAGGTTCGGGACCCGCGGGCGCTCCAGCTCCGGCCAGGCCTGCACCACGAGCTCTCGCCGCCGTGCCCAGCGCCAGGCCTCGCGCACCCGACCCCAGATCCAGAGGCAGCTCTTGACCTTCAGCCCCTCGAGCATCAGGTCGCGGAGGCGAAGCAGCTCGGCGGCTGTGAGGCCCCCGTCAAGCAGGTCTCCCCAGCCATTGCGGCCCAGCCAGACCAGCGGCTTGCGGTAGCTCGCGATCGTCGACTCAGCGAGCTTCCCCGAGGCGATCCGGGCCTCGAGCCACTCTTCGTAGACCTCTCGGATCGTCAGGTTGCTGCTCGCGTTGAGCGCGGCCTCCCGAGAGCGCCTAGCCGCCTCGGCATCGTCCCGGGTCTCGGGCGAAAAGGGGACGCCGCTCGGCTCCCTCCGCCCGTAGCGACTCAGGCCGGGACCGTAGCAGCGCAGGACCCACTCGCCGCGGTCGCGGCCAGCCCGCGGCTTCGACAGCTTCACCCGATAGCGGAGGGACTGACCTGGAGGTCCACTCAGGGCCGAGGACGCCCGCCGCGCCAGGACCAGGAGCGCTTGCAGGTCTCGCTCTTCGAGTTGCTCGCTCATGCCGGCACCACGTCGAACTCAGGGCTCTGCAGCCAGGCCAAGACGTCGGCGTGGCGGAAGGCCAACTTGCCGCCGATCTTCCGCGCCCTGAGGGCGCCTCGGTCGACGTGCCCACGGATCGTGGTCTTGCCCAACGGGACGAACCCAGCGAGCTCGGTGAGCGAGTAGGTCTTCAACTCGGCTTGCAGCTGGCGCAGCCCCAGGTGTCGGCCTCGGCGGGCGTGCGCGCCCGACGCAGGGGCACGAGCACGCAGCGCTCGTCGGCCTGGGCCGGCTTGACGGGGTCCCCGTCGCGGAGCGCCGAGAGCAGCTCCTCCTGGGGACCGAGGGTCACGCGCAGGAACTGCTGCTGGGCGTTGCGGACCGTGTAGCGCCCCTGCACGTAGCGCTGGCCGTCCTCGGTGACCATCACGAGGAAGGCCGCCCGATCGACGACCGTCGTGATCACGGGCAGCTCGGGGTGCTTGGTCGCCTGGACGACGAGCGCCGGCTCGGTGCCCGCGTAGTGGAAGGCGTGCAGCACCGCGCGCGCGGCGCGGCCGCTCAAGCGCTCGGGGAGCTCGCGCCCGTCGATCCGGCGGGCGCCGCTCAGGTCCTCGGTCGAGACGTCGACGTTGGTCAGCGCGACCAGGGCCAGGTGCCCCTGGTCGCGCACGGCGTCGACCAGCCGCGGCAGGCTGAGGGGCGCCCGCCCCGTGTCGTCGAGCTGGCGGTCGCAGTCGAGCTCGATCACGAGCGCGCCCTCGACCGACTGCTCCAGCCACAGGGTCAGCCGCTCGCCCTCGGCGCTCGGCTCGACGTCCCACTGGGCCAGGCGCGGGGCGCGCAGGTCGGTGACCGAGAACCCGGCCGGGGCCAGGAGCTTCAGCTCGCGCACCGGCGCGCGCAGGACCTCGACCCGCAGCTGGCTGCGCAGGCGGAGCGAGCCCTCGCCGACCTGGGCCAGGGTCTCGACGCGGGCCTGGAGCAGCGGCTCCTCGGCCGGAGCCGGCGCCTCTTCGCGCTCGGCCACCGTCCAGCGGACCCGCACCTGGCGCGGCGCGGGGACCGAGGCGCTGACCCGGGCCAGCTTGCCCTCGCGGCGCAGGTCGCGCCGGACGGCCGGCTCGACCCGCAGGTCGAGGTCATCCTCGGTCGGCACGCTCAGGTCGAGCTCCAGGGCGGGCGCGGCGGGGAAGCCGAGCTCGAGCCCGCTCTGGGCCGCCTCGACCAGGAGGGGCAGCACCAGCTCACAGCGGAGGGTGCCCGCGCAGGGGCCCTCGACCAGCAGCCCGCGCTGCCCTTGGCGCTCGAGGAGCGCGACCGGCCCCTCGTCGAGGGTCAGCGAGCGCAGGGCGGCCTCGCCCCCGATCAGGGGGACCCAGCACCAGCCCTCGACCAGGACCTGGAGCGGGACCTCGACCTTCAGCGTGGCCGCCTTCTCGGCCACGGCGCCCTCGGCCCGGACGGTCCCGAGCAGGTAGGCCACGGGCGTCCGCTCGGGCTCCGCCTCCTCCTGCTGGTAGCGGGCCTCGAGCAGGCCCTTGAAGTCGCGCCAGTCGAGGGTCAGCTCGCAGCCCGGCAGGCTGGGGAGCGCCCCCTCCTCGCCCGGCGAGGCCGGGGGAGCGGGCGGAGGTCCCGCCTTCTTGGCGGGGATCGCGGCCTTCTTGCTCTTCACGGGTTCCCCTTTCACTGGTTGCCCCTTCACTGGGCCCTCCTCCGCCGCTTGTGCTCCCACTCGACCGGGCTCAGCTCGCCGACCACGAGGGTCTTCTCGAAGCGGTGCTCGAGGCCGCGCTCCAGGCTCGGCAGCCGGATCGGGAGCTGTCCTTCGCCGCCCAGGCCGCGCCCGCCGCTCGCCCCGCTGGCGCGGGGCGGCGTGAAGGCTTGCATCACGTTGCTCATGGGCGTGACCGCGCCCCGCAGGGGCGGGGGCGGCTCGAAGGCGCGCCGGAAGTGGTCCACGCGCTCGAGGCCGCCCTCGAAGTTGAAGTGGCGGTGGCGGGTCGGCAGGAAGAGCGCCAGCGAGACGTAGGTCAGCGGCAGGTCGAGGGCCGGCAGCGGGAAGCGCGCTTGGCCGCCTTCGCCCAGGGGCTGGCCCTGGTGGAAGTAGGCCAGTTCGACCTCGAAGGCGGCCTCGTCCCCGCTCGGGACCGGGATCAGGGCGCAGGCGCCGGCCTCGCCCTGGCGGGCCGAGGGGCGGGCTGGCTGGCCGCCGCAGTAGGCGCTCCACAGCTCGGCGCCCTCGGGCAGGCGCAGCTCGAGGAAGGAGCGGGCGTTGTTGCGCACGTTGAGGTGCGCCTTCACGAAGAGCTTGCCGTCGTCGAGCAGGAGCGCGCGGAAGTGGGCGTGGTCGCAGGTCGCCACGAGGACCGGCGCGTCCTTGTGACGACGAAGGCCCAGCGCGATCGTGGGGCGGGCCCGCACGAACTTGAGCGCCAGCAGGGTCGTCATGGAGTCGCCCGGGCTCCACTCGAGCTCGGAGGGGTCGATCCGGACCGCGCCCTCGATCTCGCGCAGCTCGACCTCGACCCGGGGGTCGGCGTCGACCGCCACCGTCCCGCGCGCCCGCGGGCTGTCCTCGAGGGCCAGGACCGGGGCGCTGACCGACTCTTGCTCGGGGTCGGTCGGGACCTCGCCGCGGACCAGGAAGCTCGTCTCGCCGATCAGGTCGTGGGTGAAGCGGACTCGCAGCCGCCCTTCGCCGGGGCGCGCGTCGCGGACGACCTCGCCCTGGGCGCTGTGGAGGGTGAAGCCCTCGGGCAGGAGCAGGTCGACGCCGGCGGCCGGCCCGCCGCTGACGCTGAGCACGACGCGCGCCGCCAGCTCCAGGGCGCGCTCACCGACCGAGATCCGGGTGTCGACGCTGCCGCCGATCACGCTCGGGCGGCGCTCCTCGCGCAGCTCGGCCTCGGGGCGCCAGCTGAGCTCGAGCTTGGGCGTCGGCGGCAGGGCCGCCCGGGCCACGCGCAGGCCGCCCTCCTCTTCGCTCAGCTCCAGCCCGCAGCCGGGGCGGACCGCGCACACCACGTCCCGCCGCACGCCGCGCACCTCGAGCAGGGTGATCGGGGTGCGCGGGGTCGAGAAGGCCAGGGCCTGCGCCTGCGGCGCCTCGCCGCGCAGCTCGGCCAGGAAGCTGAGCTCGATCGCGCGCTCGCGCGGGCTGCCCGCGGCGGGCAGGCAGAGGCCCAGCGTGCCGTTGGGCATCGGCGAGAGGGTCAGGGGCTCGCCGTCGAGGCGGGCCTCGCTGAGGGCCACTTCGTCGGGGCGGAGCAAGGGCACGAGCAGCCAGCCCTCGTCGGCGAGGACGGTCAGCTCGTAGCGCGCCACGACCTTGGCGTGGTCGGGCGCCAGCTCGATCCGGTAGTCCCCGCGCCCCAGCGCGTGCCGCGCGGGCGGCGGCGCTGGCCCGGGCTCGGGCTTGGGTCGCGGCAGGAGCGCCCGGAAGGCGTCCCAGGGCAGCTTGACCGAGGTGTTCTCGAGCGCCGGCAGCTCCGGCGTGGACGGGCGTTGGCTCATGGGTCCTCCGCGAGCGAGGAGCCTAAGCCAGCGACCCCACCCCTGCCATTGGACGCCCGTCGGGGCTCGAGCTCACGAGCGCGTTCGCTTGCGCGCCACGAGGTGCAGGCGCGGGGAGCCGACGGCGAAGGGCTCTCCGCCCAGCCCGCCGTAGGCCTGCTCGATCGTGAAGCCGGCCTCGTCGAGGAGGCTGGCCAGCTCGCGGTAGGTGTAGACCCGGATCGAGCTGTGCGAGACGTGCTGCTCGCCCTGGCGGACCGCGGTCCAGGTCGCGTCGATCCGTCCGCGCTCGAGGTCCCAGCGGCGGTCCTGGAGCAGCACGACCTCGCCCTCCTGGCTCCAGTCGCGGGGACGGAACTTGGGCAGCAGGGTCTCGACGACGTGCGTGTCGAGCAGCAGGCGGCCGCCGGGGAGGAGCGACTTGGCGGCCGCGGCCAGGAAGGCCCGGTCGCCCTCCTCGTCGAAGTAGCCGAAGCTCCCCCACCAGCAGAACACGGCGTCGAACACGCCGACCCAGGGCAGGTCGCGCATGTCGCCCTCGCGCCAGGTCACGGCCAGGCCTCGCTCGCGGGAGACCCGGCGCGCGTCCTCGAGCAGGGCCGGGGTCACGTCCACGCCGCTCAGCTGATAGCCGCGCGTCGCGAGCTGGAGCGAGAGGCGCCCGGTCCCGCAGGGCACGTCGAGGACCATGGCGCCGGGTCGGAGCTTCAGCACCCGCTCGATGAAGTCGGCCTCGGCGCTCGTCCGCTCGGCGTCGTCGTGCGCGCGCTGGACGTCGAGCCAGGGGCCCTTGAAGAAGTCGCTCCACCAGGGCGCGGAGTCGCTCATGGGGACTCCCTCAGAAGACGGCGAACACGGCGCCTTGGAAGGTCTTGTCAGGGAAGCCCGAGCGCAGGCCCCGCAGCCCGCGGCGGAGGTTCAGCATGAAGTCGTCGAGGTTGCCCAGCGTGTCCTCGGCGTCCTCGCGCGACTTGGCGCCGCTGACGAGGTCGCTCTCGCTCAGGCGGCCGAGCGTGGCCTCCAGGCCGACCAGGGTGCTCTTGATCGAGGAGCCCGACTCGCCCGAGCTGAGCGTGCCGAGGAAGCCCTGGCCCTGGTCCCCTTGGCGGGTCGCCGCGGCGATCCGGTCGATCACCTCCTGCGTGCCCTCGAACTCGGTCATGGCCAGGGCGCCGAGGGTGCCCTCGGCCTTGGTGGTCCGGTTCCAGAAGGCCGCCTGGTTGCGCAGCCCCTCGTCGAGGCCCTGGGCCACCTCCGTGTCGGCCAGCAGGCGCCCGGGGCCCCCCTCGCCGCGGCGGACCTTGCGCACTCCGTCGCGGAGCGTGCGCGCGCCGGTGTGGAAGGCGACCAGCGTCTCGCTCGCGATCCGCAACGACTCGCGGCTCAGCATGCCCTCGGTGGCCTGGCGCCGCTCGAAGTCGGCCAGGCCGTCGGCGATCCCGGTCCACTGCTTGGAGAGCCCGCGCAGCCCGTCGTGGATCTGGTCGCGGCCCTCCTTGTCGAAGAGCATCGAGCCCACGAAGCCGCTGTCGGGGTCCTTGAGCTGATCGAGCTGGCGCGCGAGCCGCTCGAGCTGGTCCGCGAGCTCCTTGCGCCGACCGGGGGTCGGCGTCCCGCCGCCGGCGCCGATCGCGGGGCGTATCCGGCCCTCGAGGGCCTGGCTGGGGTCGAGGGGCGCGGAGTCCGACTCGCCCGGGTCGAGGTCGATCGCGACGTTCCCCAGGGCGTTGGTCGGCACGATCTCGACCCGCACCCCGCGGCTGTGGAGCTTGACGCCGGGGAGCACCTCGAGGGTCACGCGCTGGCGATCCTCGAAGAGGCGGATCTGCTTGACGCGGCCGACGCGCGCGCCGTTCATGCGCACGCTGTCGCCCTCCTCGAGCCCCGCCACGTCGTCGAAGTCGGCGAGGAAGCGCTGCCACTCACGCAGCTCGTCGCGCTTGAGGTAGACCACGTAGTAGCCGAGCAGGGCCGTGCCCAGGAGGGCCACGGCGCACACGACGACGATGTTGCGGAGCCGCTCGATGCTCATCAGAAGGCCGAGAACACGGCTCCGATGAAGGCGTTGACCGGGGCCTGCTCGCGCAGGTCCTCCAGCGAGTCGCGGAACTCGACCACGAGGCCCTCGACCTCCTCGGTGATCCGGACCACGCGGTTGCGCAGGGCCTGGTCGTGCACGATCAGGCCGAGGGTCCCGCCCTCGGGGTCGTCGATGGCGCCCGTGATCGAGGCCATGTGGCCGAGGGTCTTGCGCGCGTTGTCGCCCGACTCCTCCTCGAGGAGCACGCCGAGCAGCCCCTTGCCCTCGTCGATCTTGGCGGTGATCGACTGCAGGTTCTCGGCCGTGGCCGCGGCGCCCTCGTAGAGCCGGTCGTCGTGGACGAGCTTGCCGAGGCTGCCCTTGCCCTCGGCCACGTTGCCGGTCACGACCTTGACGTCGGTCACGATCCCCTCGACGGCCTGGGTCGCGTCGCTGTTGTCGGAGACCAGCACGCCCACGGCGCTCTCGCCCCGGTTGGCGCGGTTCACGATCTCGCTCACGCCCTCGAGCGACTCGCGGCCGGCGCTGAGCGCGCCCGTCAGGTTCGTCTCGAGGGGGTGGCCGTCCTCGAGCAGGCCGCCCACGACGCCGTCGCCGCGCTCGACGCGCTCCAGGATCCGGTCCAGGCGCCGGGCCGAGTTGCTCATTCCCTTGGCGACCTCGCTTAGGCGCTCAGCGCCCTCGGGCTCGTTGAGCAGGTAGCCCAGGGCGTTGTCGGTCCGGGTCAGCTGCTTGCTGACGTGCTCGATGTTCTCGACGATCCGCCGGACCGAGGTCCGGTTCTCCTCGACCAGGCTGTTGAGCGTCTGCAGCAGCTCGCCCTGGGCCGAGCCGCGGATCGCGTCCCGGTCCGCGGCCTGATCGAGCGGCTTGCCGCTGGAGTGGTCGAAGCAGGCGTAGGCCCCGCGCTCGGTCTGGGTGCCGCGCGTGATCTCGACCACGCGGCCGCCCAGGGGCGAGAAGGGCACGACCTGGACCCGGCCGCCCTCCTTGTAGATCTCGACGTCGCCGCTGACCTGC
>CALDQK010001029.1 GCA_937911525.1 uncultured bacterium | reverse complement strand
CCGTGCTGGGCCTGATCGACATGCCGATGCTGGACGAGCGCTGGGTCGGGGCGGGAGCGAGCGCAGCCGCGGCGGGCGCCCCTCGCTCTCGATCCGCAAGCTGATCCCGTCCGCGACGAGCCGCCGCTGAGCGCGCACGAAGAGCAGCCGAGGCCCGGGCGCGTAGCCCACGCACCAGGGGTGCTCGCGGCGATCGGTCCAACCCCGCTCGGGGTGGCGGACCTCCTCGATCCAGCGCCCGCGCTGCAGCCAGGCGCGCTGACCGTCGTAGGCCGCCTGCAGGGCCCGCAGGGCGTCCCGGACTTCACCGGGGACCTCCGCGACTGAGTTCCGCTCGAGCACGACCCACCTCCTCGGACCTGGCACACCTCCCCCGCAGCCTGGGTTCCAGGCTACTCACCGGGGTCCAGTTGCGCTGCGCGCGCTTCCAGTTGCGCTGCGAGCCCCGCGCTCAGCGCGGCGAGAGCTTGGCCAAGCCCGGGTGATCCCCATAGACCTGGCGGAACGCGCTCAAGAGCGCCTGCCGCAGCCCGTTGCGCGGCTCGAGCTCGTGGGCGCGCGTCCAGTGCTCGAGCACTTCGCTCGCCGGCGCGCGGGCGACCAGGCGCGCGTTGCCCAGATACTCGTGGGCGTGGGCGCGCCGCGGCTCGAGCTCGATCGTGCGGCGCAGGAGCGCCTCGACCCAGTCGCGGCGCTCGATCAAGAGCGAGCCCGCGGCTCCGATCCGGTGGTAGGCGCCGAGGGTCGCGCCGAACACGGCCTCCCAGTGGCGCTGACGCAGGTCGACCTGGGCGGGGCCCTGGCCGAGCAGGGTCGCGTAGGCGAAGGCGCGGAAGCTGAGCAGCTGGGTGTCGAGACAGCCCTCGCGGCGCAGCGCCTCGTCGGCCAGGCGCAGGGCGACGCCCGGGTCCTCGGGGTAGCGGAACAAGACCTCCAGCGCCCGCGCGCGGCTGTGCTGCGGGTCGAGCTCGAGGGCCCGCGCGATCCTCTCGCGCGACTCGGCGAAGCCGGCGCGGCGCTCGTGGCGCGCGAGGAAGGCGGCCTGAGCGCTCGCGCACAGGCCGTCGGGCGTGCCGGCGTAGACGCGCGCGACCTCGCGCCAGGCCGGCGGCGAGTCGTGCAGGTTGCCGCGCCGCCAGATCAGGTCCGCCTCGAGGCGGCTGAGCTCGGCCAGCTGGGCGCGCGTCGGCCCCAGCCCCCGCGCGGCGTCGATCGCGGCCTGCGCATGGTCGTAGGCGTCGCGTCCCGTCAGGACGCGCGCTTGCCAGAGGCGCACGACCAGCGAGTCGGGAGCGGCGCTGGCGGCCGCGCGCAGGTCGGCGTCCAGCTCCGCCAGGGGCGCGCCGCGGGCCGCGAGGAGCAGGGCGCGCTCCAGGGGCGCGCGCGCGCGCGGCGGCGCCTCGGCGGCCCAGGCCTGCGCGTGGGCGAGGTGGAGCTCCGCGGGGAGGGGCAGCTGCAGGAGCAGACCCTCGTCGGCGGCCGCGCGGAGGTCCCGCTGCCAGGCGAGGGGGAGGTCGCTCGCGAGGCGCCGGAAGCCCGCCGGGCCGAGCAGGGTCAAGGCGCGCCCCAGGTCGGCGCGCCCCCGAGCGGGCTGCCCCGCAGCCAGGCGAGCCGACCCGCGCAGCAGGAGCGCCTCGGCGTGGTCGGGGTCGGCCGCGAGCAACGCGTCCAGGCGCGCCGCGGTCAGGGCGGGGCCTTCGTCCTCGGCCAGCCCGCGGGCTTCGGCCAGGAGGGTCTGCGGGTCGAGCTCGGGCGTCGGGCTGGCGCTCGGGCTGGGCGTCGGCGGGGCAGCCGAAGCCACCGCCGCGGGCGCGCCCCCGCCGCGCGCGGAGTGCAGCGCCGCGCCCAGCCCAGCGATCAGCAGAGTCGCCAAAACGAGGGCGACGCCGATCAGCGGCGCGCGGCTCGGCGCGCTCGGCTCCTCCTCGAGGAAGGCGGCGAGCTCCGCGGCCAGGAGGGCGGCGCTCGGGAGGCGCGCGTCGAGGTCGCGGGCCATGGCCCGCGCGCAGACCTCGCTCAAGCGCGCGGGGACCCGCGGCGCGAGGTCCCTGGCGCTGGGGGTCGGCTGGTGGCGAGCGCGGGTCAGGACCTCCAGCGAGGTCGCCCCCGTGAAGGGGCGCTGCCCGGTCAGGCACTCGAAGAGGATCACCCCCAGCGAGTAGACGTCGGCCGGCTCGCCGGCCGAGCGGGCGTCCTCGGCCTGCTCGGGCGCCATGTAGTAGGGCGTGCCGAGGAGCTCGCCGGACTGGGTCAGCGCGTGCTGGACCCCCTCCAGGGCCCGCGCCAGACCAAAGTCCGTCAGGCGCGGGCGCGCGCTCGGGGCGGCGGGCAAGAGCACGTTGGCAGGCTTGAGGTCGCGGTGCAGGACGCCCGCGGCGTGGGCCGCAGCCAGGGTCTCGGCGAGGCTCGCGACCAGCTCGGCCGCGTGGCGGGGCTCGAGCGCGCCTTCGCGCAGGCGCTCGGCCAGCGTGCGCCCCGGGCAATACTCCATCACGTAGTAGGGCGCGCCGCCCTGCTGGCCGACGTCGAACACGCTGACCACGCCTGGGTGGTCGAGGCGGCTCGCGAGCTCGGCCTCGCGGCGAAAGCGCGCCACGGCGGCGGCGTCGCCGTGGCTGAGCAGCTTGAGCGCGAAGCGTCGCCCGAGGCCGCTCCGCTCGACGAGGAACACCCGCCCCTGGGCGCCGCGCCCGAGCTCCTCGAGCACGCGGTAGCGCCCGACGAGGTCGCCGGGGCCGAGGCGCTCGGCGACGGGCTCCGGGCTGGAGCTGCTGGACTGCGAGGAGGCGGCCGGGTAGCCGCCCGAGGGCGCGGGGAAGCGCCCGGTCCCGGCGCGCGGCACGTCGTGCCCGCCGCTCCCCGCCGGGTCGGGGCGGGGGTGGGAGCCCGAGCTCTGCGGGCGACGCACGAAGGGGTCGCGCGGTGGCTGCACGAGCTCAGCCTAGCTGAGGCCTAGTCCGGCGCGGTGACCAGGAAGTGCTTGCGGTAGAAGGCCAGCTCCGCGATCGAGCCCTTGATGTCGAAGAGCGCGTCATGGACCGCGCCTTCGAGCGAGACCTCGGCGGGATACCACTGGCGGATCGTCTCGGGGTTCTTGCTGAACTCGAGCGAGGCGTGCCAGCGGTTGGCGAGCTCCTTGAGGGTGCTCACGTCGAGCAGGCGATAGCTGAGCAGCTCGCACAGGCGCGGCATGTAGCGGATCAGGTAGGCCCGGTCGTTGTGGACCGAGTTGCCCGCGAGCAGGGGGCGCCTGCTGATCGAGTCGGGGACCTCGCAGCAGGTGAGCAGGTAGCCGACGAAGAGCTCGTCGACCTTCTCGACCGGGATCGCGTCCTCGGAGCGGCTGCGCGCGAGGTGCTCCTTCTGGTTCTGCTTGACCCAGTCCGAGGCGCCCGCGACCTGCTCCTCGCTCAGGGCGATCGGGAAGCGCAGCCCGCCGACCTCCTTGGGGATCCCGGGCGGCGGGACCGGGGTCAGGTCGGGGCGGGTCACGATCATGGCGGCTTCCATGATCGCGCCTTGGGAGGGGTCGAGCTCGGTGAACTCGAGGTCGATCCAGATCAGGTTGCCCAGGGTGCGCTCGCTCATAGGGGACGCAGGATACCGCAGCAAGCCCCTTCAGCTAAAAGACTTGGAGTCTTAACAGCGGATAAGCAGGATCAGCGGTCGATAAACCCGATGGGAGCCCTTGCCGTTAGAGGGTTTGTGAGCCGTTGGGTGGGTGGCACTCGGGCGGCTGACACGTTAGGGTTTGTGGAGAGAAGGCAGGATGGCTAGCCGGGGGGCGCGCCATTCATTGGAGGGATCGTCGTGGGCGAGACGTTATCGCGTCCCGGGTCGGCTTCTGAACAGGTCTCGTCGCTCTCGTGGCGGCACAGCGTCGGGGGCCAGAGCCTCCTGGGGGTCGTGGGTGGATTGGCGCTCTGCCTCGCGGGCTGCCAGGCGCCCAACGCCGTCGAGCAGGGGATCGCGGAGTCCGAGGCCAACCAGGCCTCCTTCTACGAGTCCGAGCTCGAAGACGTCGCCCGCTCACGTGAGCGCAAGCTGCGCCAGTACGAGCGCACCGTCGCGCGCCAGGAGCACCAATACGAAGAGCTCCTGACCGAGAACCGCGACGTCAAGCGACGGGTCAAGGCCGAGCGCGTCGAGCTGGCCGCCGCCAAGGAGACCTTCAAGAAGGTCCAGGGCGAGCACCAGGCGCTCGCCAAGGCCGTCGGCGCGCAGCGCCTCGAGGTCGCCAAGCTGACCAAGGAGCGCAGCGCGCTCGAACAGCAGCACGCGCAGAACCAGGCGACCCTGGCCAAGCTGAGCAAGGAGAACCAGCAGCTCGCGCAGCAGGTCGCGGCCCGGACCACCGAGCTCGAGACCCTGCGCGGCAACTCGGTCAAGCTCCAGGAGGAGCTCGCGACCGCCCGCGGCCAGCTGGCCGCGCTCTCGGCGGAGAAGGGCGCGCTGGCGCGTGAGGTCGCCATGCTCGAGAGCGAGCACAAGCAGCTCCTCGGTCAGCGCCAGGAGCTGGCGAAGCTCGAGCAGGACAAGACCTCGCTCGGCGCCAAGGTCAGCGAGACCCGCTCGGAGCTGGCCCGCCTCGAGGCGAGCTACACCACGCTCCAGGAGCGGGCCAAGGCAGCTCGCTCGCAGCAGTCGACGCTCCAGGTCGAGCTGGCCCGGGTCGAGGTCGAGCGCAAGCAGGCCAAGAACAACCTCAGTCGCGTGCGGGCCGACAAGGCCAAGACCGTCCAGGCGGTGGCGCGGGCTCAGGAGCTGCAGAGGCGCGTCACGAAGATCACGACCGAGATCGCCTCCCTCGAGAAGGAGCTGATCGAGCTCGGGACCTCCCGTGAGTGGCTGCTGCGGACCCGCGAGCAGGTGCGCAGCTCGAACCTGGCCCGGCTCAAGCCGGAGGCCAAGGCGAGCACCGCGCCGGCGATTCAAGAGCCCAAGTAGCTCTCAGCTACCCGTGAGCGACCCAAGCGATCTCGGCGACCATGAGGACGTCGAGATCGTCTTGCTTCCGGACGGTCGGGTGCGCCTGCACGCGGTCTGCAAGCCAGGCCAAGACC
The DNA here is from genome assembly GCA_937911525.1 of uncultured bacterium. Lineage (GTDB taxonomy): Bacteria > Planctomycetota > J058 > J058 > J058 > NORP233. The sequence continues at coordinate 10,099 of CALDQK010001029.1, read as the reverse complement.
CCGCCGAGTGCGAGGCGCGCATTCAGGCCATGGTCGAGGCGCTCGGCGTACCTGCGGAGGGCGTCGAGCGCGTCGTGAGCCAGGGCGAAGGGGACCCCCAAGACCCCAGCACGCCTTCCAGTTAGGCCGACCTGGCCTGCCACTTTCGTCCCGGTCAACGCTGGTTGCGACCCGTATCTGGGCCGCATGGGGGGCCCGAGGTCATCCCCGCCTACATTTCCGTGACTTACGTGCGCCCTGCATTTGGGATCATCATTTGCCCTAAGTTCCAGCATGGAGGGAGTTGCCATGAACGCCAAGAACACCGCGCTGCTCGGGCTGCTCGTCTGGGGTGCGCTGCTCGGTACGGCGCAGGCTGAAGGCAAGCTGCAGATCGAGGTCGTGGGCTCCAAGGAGAAGAAGGGCGAGGCCTCCGCCGCCAAGGCCCCCACGATCAGCAACGCGAGCATTCGCGAGCGGGACGAAGACCCCCGCCCGCTCGAGCTCGGGCCCGGTGAAGTCTTCTTCCGCTTCGACGAGGCGGACCTCACCACGGAGGTCCTGCCGCTGATTCGTCAGCAGGTCGGCCTGCGCGTCCGCTATCGCGGCCCCGCCCGCGCGGTGACCCTGCGCCTGACGGCCCCCATGCACTGGGAGCAGGCGCTCGAGCTGATCGCCCGCTTCAGCAACACCCACCTCAAGCGCGGCGCGAAAGGCAAGCTCGAGCTGCGCAACCGCTACGGCGGCAAGACCGAGGGCAAGTACGACGACCTCGACGGCCAAGTCAAGCTCGCCGTCAAGCGCCCGCGCCGCCGCAACGTGACCCTCCCCCCGCGCAACGTTCCCCGGATCCGCCTCCAGGTCCTCGCCAGCGCTCCCGTCCGCGGCCAGGCCAGCGTCGGCGGCAACCGCACCCGGCAGACCAGCGCGCGCGTGGGATTCCGCCCGGCGCCCCCGCGTTTGGCCCCGCGCCCGCTCCTGCGCCGACCGCCAGTCCAGGCCCCCCCGCGCCCGGCCCCGCGTCAGGCACCCCGGCGCCAGCCGCCGCGCCCGACTCTGCGCCAAGCGCCGCGCCCTGCCCTGCGCCCGGCGCCGGCCCGTCCGGCTCCGCGCCCGGCACCAGCGCGTATGGCTCCGCGCCCGGCGCCCACCGCCTACCGCTAGCCTCGGCTGACCCCCTGGAGGGGAGCGCGTAACGCCAACGCTTGGGCAAGGGCGGCTTCGGCCGCCCGCCTTCGTTGGTTCTCTCCCCTGCGGATCGCAGTGAAACCTCTCCTGGAGGTCCCTGGTAGACCTTCATATGAGCACGCTCCCGAGCGACGCCATCCTCGAGGCCTCCTCGCAGCCAGAGTCAGGCAGCGAGCCCACTGCCGCACGAGAGGAGCCCGCAGGGTTCCTCCGGCGCGCCTGGCGCGGCCTGTGGACCTTGCTCTACGGCTCGATCGGCCTGCTGGCAGGCCTGGCGACCCTCGCCGCGATCCCGATCCTCCAGTTCTCGACCCTGGGCTGGTTGCTCGAGGTCGAGGGGAGGCTCGCTCGAGGCGAGCGCTGGCGGAGCGCCCTGCCCGGGCTGCAGCGGGCGGTCCCCGTCGGCTCAGGGATCTTCGGCTGCGGGCTGCTCTTGATCCCCTTCCTCCTGCTCTGGCACTACTACCTGGACGCGCAGCTGCTCGCCCCCGACGCCGCCCTGCCGACGACGCTCTGGCGCATCAGCGTTGGCTACGGCGCGGCTGCGGGGCTCTACGCGGTGGTGGCCCTCGCGGCTGGGCGCGGTTCGCTCCTGGCCTTCGCGACGCCCTTCCGCAACCTGCAGGTCCTCTACGAGCGCCGCGAGGGGCTCTCCCTCAGCGCGACCACGGCTTGGGTCAAAGGCCTCCGGCCCGGTCACTACCTCAGCCAAGGGGTCAAGGGCTTCCTGGTGGCCGCCGCCTGGCTCTCGCCCCCCACGCTCTTGCTCGCGGCCGGCAAGGCCGCTCCTGGCTTGGGGCTGATCGGCGCCTTGCTCCTTGTGCTCTGCCTGCGCACGGCCCTCGTCGCGCAGGCCCGCGTCGCCGCCACCGGTGAGCTGAAGGCTGGCTTCGCCTGGCGGGAGATCCGCGAGGACGTGCGTCGGGCCCCCTTGGCGACGGCCTTGGCGCTGGCGCTGACCCTGGCCCTGGCCCTGCCGCTCTACCTGCTCAAGATCCAGCTCCTCGACCGCGACGCCTTCTGGCTGCTAGCGATCCCCTTCCTGGTCCTGCTCTGGCCGACCCGGGTCGCGAGCGGCTGGGCCCTGCGCCGCGCCCGTCGACGCGAGGAGCGAGCCCACCTGATCTGGCGCTTGCTCGGGAGCGGGCTCGCGCTCCCCGCGGGCGGCGCCTACGTGTTCCTGCTCTTCTTCAGCCAGTACTTCGGCTGGCGCGGCTCCGCGGGGCTCTTCGCCCACCACGCCTTCCTGCTGCCCGTCGCGTTCTATTGAGCTACCGCACCCCGCAGCTTGGCGGGCCTGAGCCGGGGCGATAAGCTCCCGCCGTGAAGTTCCTCCTCCTGCAGGCCCGCAACCCCGACGACTCAGCGGGCCCCCACGAGCTGGCCGCCTTCCTGGACGAGATGCGCCTGGGCGAGGATCAGCTGCAGCCCTACGACCTGCTCCAGGGGCGCCCCCCCAGCAGCCTCCTCGACGAGGTGGACTGTGTGCTCGTAGGCGGATCTGGGGAGTTTGGAGTCGGAGACGTCGGCGCCTATCCCTGGCTGCGCGAGTTCATCGACTTCATGGGCGAGCTCGCCAATCGGCGCTTCCCGACCTTCGCCTCGTGCTTCGGCTTCCAGGCCCTCGTCGTCGCCGGCGGCGGAGAGGTCGTCACGGACAAGAGCCGAGCCGAGGTCGGCACCTTCATGCTCTACACCACCGAGGAGGGCGTCGACGACCCGCTCTTCCGCGACGTGGTGCCCGAGTTCCACGCCCAGCTCGGGCACAAGGATCACGCCACGCGCTTGCCCGCTGGCGCGGTTCACCTCGCGCGCTCGGAGCGCTCGCCCTTCCAGGCGCTGCGGATCGAGGGCGCCCCGATCTACGCGACGCAGTTCCACCCGGAGCTCTCGATGGAGCGCAACAGGGAGCGCTTCGTGCGCTACCTCGAGGCCTACTCGGACCCCGAGATGGTCGACCCGCCCGACAAGGTCTTCGCCGCCTACCGCGACTCGAGCAAGGCCTCTGCCCTGCTCAACGCCTACATCGAGCGCGTCCTGCGCCCCTACCTCGAGAGCCGCTAGCGAGAGCGGGCGGGAGGCCTCGCCTCACCGCCCCCTGCGAGAAGAACGCTACTTCTTCTTCTTCTTGTCGTCGGCCTTCTTGTCGTCAGCCTTGGCGTCGGCCTTCTTGTCGTCAGCCTTGTCGTCGGCCTTCTTGTCGTCGGCCTTCTTGTCGTCAGCCTTGGCGTCGGCCTTCTTGTCGTCAGCCTTGGCCTCTTCCGGCTTCTCCTCGGCGGCGGGAGCGGGAGCGGGCGGGGGCGGAGCGGCCTCCTCGCCCGGAGGGGTCACCTGCCAGTCCTTGTCGCCCTCGACCGACTTGGCGACGGCCTCGCTGACGGTGGCGCGGGTGCCGCGCTGGAACGCACCAACTGCACCCAAGCTCCGGACGCCCTCTCCGACGTAGGTGATCTTCCAGCTCATCCGCGAACCTCCTCAGTGGTTTTGGAGTGGCATTTTGCAGGCCAGGCCGCTGAGGGCAACCCGACCCTGTCCAGCCTCTAGGGAGCGACCGGAACCGGCTCCAGGCGCCACACCTCCTGGGCGTACTCGCGGATCGTGCGATCGCTGCTGAAGCGCCCCATGCGGGCGGTGTTGAGCACCGCGGAGCGGTTCCAGCCCGCGCTGTCCAGGTAGCGCCGGTCGATCTCGTCCTGGGCCTCGCAGTAGGCCGCGAAGTCGGCGAGCACGCAGTATTGGTCCTCGTGGAGCAGCTCGCGGACCAGGTCGGGGAAGCCAGGCGCGTAGGGCTCGAAGGACGCGATCGTGTCGAGCACCTCTCGCAAGGTCTCGTCGCTCTCGTAGAGCTCGCGCGGCCCTGGGCCCTGCTGCTGCTGTTGGCGGATCCCGGCCGCGTCGAGGCCGAAGGTCACCACGTGCTCGGCGCCGACGGCCTCGCGGATCTCGATGTTGGCGCCGTCCATGGTGCCGATCGTGATCGCGCCGTTGAGCGAGAGCTTCATGTTGCCCGTGCCCGAGGCCTCGTAGCCGGCCGCCGAGATCTGCTCGCTGATCTCGGCGGCGGGAATGATCCGCTGCGCGGCCGAGACCTTGTAGTCGGGAATGAAGATCACCCGCAGCTTGTCCTTGACCTGCGGCAGATACTCGAGCCCCTCGCCGACCGCGTGGATCATGCGGATCACCCGCTTGGCGGCCTCGTAGGTCGCCGCGGCCTTGCCCGCGAAGAGCACCGTCCGCGGGACGACCTCGCTGATCTCGCCCCGCTCGAGCTGGAGCGCGCGGCGGACGCACCACAGCACCAGCAGGAGCTGCCGCTTGTAGAGGTGGATCCGTTTGACCTGGACGTCGAGCAGGGTCTCGGGGTCGAAGCGAATCCCGTGGGTCTCCTCGCACCAGACGGCGAGGTCCTGCTTGTTCTGCAGCTTGATCTGGGCGTAGCGCCCGCGGAAGCCGGCGTCCTCGGCGTAGGGCTCGAGCTCGCGCAGCCGCTCGAGGTCACGCTCCCAGCCCTCGCCGATCGCCTCGCTGATCAGGCTGGCCAGGCGCGGGTTGCACTGCAGCAGCCAGCGGCGGGGGGTGATCCCGTTGGTCTTGTTGCAGAAGCGCTCGGGGTAGAGCTCGTCGAAGTCACGGAACAGGCCCTCGCGCAGGAGGCGGGTGTGCAGCGCCGCCACGCCGTTGACCTTGCGGCTGCCGATCACGCCGAGGTGCGCCATGTGGACCCGGTCGTTGTCGGGGTCCACGATCGCGACCCGCCCGGGCCGCTCGTGGTCGCTGGGGTGGGCCTTGCGCACGACCTGCTGATGCCGGCGGTCGATCTCCTCCATGATCTGAATGTGGCGCGGGAAGAGGCGCCCGATCAGGTCGACGGACCAGGTCTCGAGCGCCTCGGGCAGGAGGGTGTGGTTGGTGTAGGCGAACACCTCGCGGGTGATCTCCCAGGCCTGCTCCCAGGTGCGGTCCTGTTCGTCGAGCAGGATCCGCATCAGCTCGGGGATCGCCAGCACGGGGTGCGTGTCGTTGAGCTGGATCGTGCAGCGCTCGGCGAGGCCCTCGGGTCCGCCGAAGCGGCGCAGGAGGTCCGCCACGCTGGCCGCGGCGAGGAAGTACTGCTGGGCGACGCGCAGCTCCTGGCCCGCCGCGCTGTGGTCGGGCGGGTAGAGGAAGGTCGTCAGCGAGCGGGCGATCGCGTTCTCGCGGAAGGCCTGCGCGTAGTCGCCCTCGAGGAAGGCGCTCACGTCCAGCTCGCGGGTCGGCTCGGCCTGCCACAGGCGCAGGGTCCCGACGCTGCCGGTGCCGTGGCCGACCACGGGAATGTCGTAGGGCACCGCCAGGACGGTGTGGTGCGGCTTCCAGGTGCAGTGCAGATGCCGGTTGTGGGTGAACTCGACGTGGCCGGCGAAGTTGACCTCGACCGCCTCCTGCGCGCAGGGCCGCTCCCAGGGCCAGCCCTGCCGCCCCAGCCAGGGGTCGGGCGACTCGGTCTGGGCGCCGTCCACGATCTGCTGCTTGAACATGCCCAGCTCGAGGCGCAGGCCATAGCCCCACCCCGGCAGGTCCTGGGTGGCGAGCGAGTCGAGGAAGCAGGCCGCCAGACGACCGAGGCCGCCCGAGGCGATCCGGGCGTCGGGCTCCTCCTCCTCGAGCTCGTCGAGCGAAATCCCGAAGGGCTCGAGCGCCGCGCGCGCCTCCTCGACGAGGTCGAGGGCCAGCAGGTTGGTCTTGAGCAGACGCCCCATGTGGAACTCGACCGAGAGGTAGGCCACGTGGCGGGCCTCGCTCCAGGCCTCCTCCGTGTGCACCCAGCGCTCGAGCACAGCCTCGCGGACCGAGTCGCAGAGGGCCCGGTAGACGTCCCGCCGGGTCGCCCGCGCGGGGCTCAGGCCGAGGCGCCGTTGGATTCGCTGCTCGAGGGTCAGGGCCATGGTGTCTCCTCTTCCCTCGAGGTGTCGGAGGGAAGGCGCGAGGTTCTAAGCGAAGGGAGCCCCACGAGGGGACTTCCGGACGCCATTCGAGCCAAATGACGACTCGCTGGACAGTTAGAGCGCGACGAGCCGGGGCTGCTCGAGCTTCGCGGCGCGCTCCAGCGCCCCCAGCGCGTCCCTCAGGCCCGCCGGACTCAGCCCTGGAGCCGGCAGGCTCAGGCTGAGCACGACCCCGCGCCCCGCGACCCAGGCCAGCGAGGACGCCAGCGCGCGGTTCCGCTCGTGGAGGGTGCGCAGCAGGCCGAGCACGGACTCGACGGGCTCGCCAGCCGCGGCCTGCGCCTCGTCGGGGGCGCTCCACGTGAGGATCTGGGCGCTCAGCTGAGCGTCCGAGCCGCGCCAGGCGAGCTCGAAGGGAGGCCCGCCGCGCGGGGGGAGGAGCACCCGGTCCGGCCCGGCCCGATGGGGGAGCTTGGCCGCGCGCAGGGCGGCGACCAGCCGCGGGACCTCGGCTGCCGCGGGCGGCGGCGGCGGGTGCAGACTCGCCAGGACCTCCCGCCAGGGCTCGTGCTCGACCAGACGGTCGAGGGCGCGCACCTGCTCAGGGCGCCCCCCGAAGAGGGCGTCCAGGGCGACCCGCGCGGCGCCGGCGCCCGCGGCGACGGGGAAGGCCCGCCGCAGCCCGAGCGCGTTGGGGTAGAGGGTCGCGCTCAGCCCGCCCCAGCCCGCAGCGTTCATGGCGTTGACGGCGTAGCGGAGGCTGTGGATCCCGCCCGGCGGGCTGCTGGCGTCGAAGTGACGGCGGAGCTCCACGAAGGCCCAGCCCTCTGCGCCAAGCCCGGCCCGCCCCAGCTCGTCGCCGCGCCGAAAGCGCAGCTCGCGGCCGCGCTTGCTCAACTCCTCCGCTTGCCCCGCGAGGAGCCCTTGCAGCTCAGCCAGGCCTCCGCCGCCGGCGCGCTTGCCGGTGGGCGGGGGCGCCCCGCCTCCAGGGCGCTGACCGCTCGTCGCCGGCTGCCTCCCTGAGGCCACGGGCCGCTTGCCCGTGCCCCGCCCGTCCGCCGCCGGCTGCCTGCCTGAAGCGACGGGCCGCTTGCCCGTGCCCCGCCCGTCCGCTGCCGGCTGCATCCCTGAGGCGACGGGCCGCCTGCCGCTGCTCCGCGCGTCCGCTGCCGGCTGTCTGCCCGAAGGCACGCTGCGCTTGCCCGTGCCCCGCCCGCTCGCCGGCCGCTTGCCCGCAGGCGCGCTGCGCTTGCCCGTGCTGCGCGCGTTCTGCGCCGGGCGCGCGGGGACCTCCGGGCGCGCGTCCGCCTCGGTCGGCGCGTTCGCCGGGTCGGGGGCCGCAGACGGCGTGGGCTCGATCTGGGTCGCGGCCAGCTCGACGTCTCGAGTCGCCGCCAGCACGCGCCGCTTGTCGAGGTTGAGGGTCGTCGTGCCGTGCGTGCTCCCCTCGAGGCCCAGCCCGGCCAGGAGCTCGCGCGCGCTCCCCAGGCGCTTCTCCGGGTCGAGGACCGTCGCGTGCAAGCAGAGCCGGTCCAGGTTGCGCGGGACCTTGGGGTCGACGTCGCGCGGGCGGGGCGCCTCCCGCTTGCCGATCTCGACCGAGGCCTGCGCCGCGATCAGCTCGCGGAGCGAGCCCTTGTAGGGGAGGTCCCCCGTCAAGGCCAGGTAGAGCATCACGCCCAGCGCGTAGACGTCCGCCCGCGCGTCGACGCTGCTGGCGTCCATCAGCTGCTCGGGCGCCATGTAGTAGGGCGTCCCCATGGCCATCCCGGTCTGGGTCAGGTTCCCCAGCGAGTCGCTGGCCGGCAGCTTCTCGGCCTCGTCGGACTGGCCGATCACCTTGGCCAGGCCGAAGTCCGCCAGGTAGATCTTGCCCGCGCCGTCGATCAGGCAGTTGGCCGGCTTGAGGTCGCGGTGCACGACCCCCAGCTCGTGGCAGTCGGCGACCAGCGACACGACGCGCGCCAGCCGCTTCAGCCGCTCCCTCAGGGTGCCCTGGGTCAGGTCGAGGTCCTGGGCCTCCTCGACGAGGTCCATGACCATGTAGAGCAGGCGCCCGTGCTCGCCCCAGTCCAGCGCCCGCACGTAGCCGCTCGAGCGCGCCCCGAGCAGGCTCCCGATGCGCGCCTCGCGGCGGAAGCGGGCCTTGTGATCGGCGGGGTTGACCGCCGGCGCCGAGAGCTTGAGCGCGACCTCCTCCTCGAACTTGAGGTCGTGAGCGACGTAGACGACCGACATGCCGCCGCGCCCGAGCTCCCGCTCCAGCCGGTAGCGATCCGCTAGCACCGTCCCGAGTTCCAACACCAGGAGCAGCTTAGCTCCGCGGCGCCGATCGGGTGAGCGCTTGAACCTGGACTGGGGGCATGGCCGACGCGGACCCGCCGACCCCGACGGAGGAGCGGGAGCTCGACGACGTCGAGGTGCTCCTGCGTTGCGCGGCGCGGGAGGGGTTCTCGCCGCGGTCGCCCCCCAGCGCGCCCACGTGCACATTGCCCTGCGGGCGGCCCGCCAGGGAGACGACGAGCCCGCGCGCCGCCACCTCCTCCTGGCCCTCGTCCAGGGCGGGAGCGATTCGTCCTCCCTGCCAGCCAGCGACCCGCACGTGCTCCTCGCCGAGCGCTCCCGACGCGCCAAGCCCCCGCTCGGGCGACCCGCGCCGCTCGCGGGCGTCGCCCCGCTCGCCTCGTGCTCCCTCGGTCGGAGCTCGCCCTAGTCGGGTCGGACCACGTCCCCGGACTTGCCGCCGCGCTTCTCGATCAGCTCGACCGCCTCGACGCTCATCCAGCGGTCCACGGCCTTGCACATGTCGTAGACCGTCAGCGCCGCCGCGCTGGCCGCGACCAGGGCCTCCATTTCGACGCCGGTCCGGTCGTGGGCGCGGGCGGTCGCGATCACCTCGACCTGGTCGGGCTCGAGGGCGGTCAGGTCGACCTCGACCGAGTCCAGGCGGAGGGGGTGGCAGAGGGGGATCAGCTCGTGGGTCCGCTTGCTCGCCATGATCCCAGCCAGGCGCGCCACGCCGAGCACGTCGCCCTTGGCGACCTCGCCCTGCTGGATCTTGGCCAAGGTCTCGGGCTGCATGCGGACCCGCGCGCGGGCTCGCGCCAGGCGCGCGGTGACGGGCTTCTGGCCCACGTCGACCATGCGCGGCTTGCCCTCGGCGTCGAAGTGGGTCAGCTCGCTCACGCCGACCCCAGCTCGCTCAGGAGCTCGCGCGCGCGCACGCCCGACTCGGTGTCGCTGAAGTCCTCGGCCAGGCGCTGCAGCTCGCGGATCGCGGCGGCGCGGTCGCCGCTCAGCGCGTCCTGGGCCTCGCGCAGGCACTCGCGCGCGATCGCCTCGCGGGTGTTGCCGAGGGGGATCGCGTGGTCGGTCGAGGCCTCCGAGCGGGGCCGGGCGCGCATGCCGCGCGCGACGGCGGCCCGCAGCACGGCCAGGGCCTCGGCGTTGAGGTGCCCCTCGGCGACCAGGCGATCGCCCAGCGAGGGGCCCTCGGGGTCGGCGTTGCGGCTGCGCAGCGCGGCGAGGACCTGCTCCTGGGTGCACAGGCTGCGCTCCACGGCCAAACGACCCAGCTCGATCTCCTCTTGCGCGGCCACGTGCTGCTCCCGATCGGGGATTCCTGTGCGAGACAGAGTCTAGACTGCGCGCCTCGGGCAGCGCGCTGGGACCATATCCCGCCGCTCCGCCCGCCACAACGAGGGAGGGCGCGTGACGGCACCCCTGACCGGTGAACCCTTCGCCCACTACTTCGACGAGTCGCACGACCAGTTCCGCGAGGCCGCCGCCGCCTTCGTGCGCGCCGAGGTCGCTCCCTACGCCCAGGAGTGGGAAGAGGCCGAGTCCTTTCCGCGCGAGCTCTACGCCAAGGCGGCGGCGGCTGGCCTGCTCGGGCCGGCCCTGCCCGAGGAGCTGGGCGGCGGCGGCGGCGACCTGTTCCACATGGTCGCCTCGACCGAAGAGCTGCTGGCGGGCGGCTCGACCGGGGTCATGGTCGGGCTCGGCTC
>CALDQK010001028.1 GCA_937911525.1 uncultured bacterium | reverse complement strand
TCTTGGCTTGGCCGTCTTTGACCGGCTGGATCCAGGCAAACACCTCGCCAGGCTGCTTCAGGATTCCAGTCCTTGCAGCGAGGTAGCAGTATCGGCTGCGGCGATCGACCAGCCTAGGATCGAGTTCCTGGCAGGCTCACCGGATTTGAAGACCGGTTGGGTGATCCTCCAACCTGCTTGGCGATAGCGACTTACTCCCTGGGGCTGAGGCGGTGGCGTGAAAACTGTGGTGAACCACCATGCGTATCCAGCGCCGCCCGCCAGAACGACCGGGGGCCACGATCAGCAGCAGTCCTCCAGCGTGATGCCCATCAGGCGCCCGGCGCGCGCCCCCAGGCGGCGCAGAACGAAGCGAGCGACCTCGGCCTCGAACGCGGAATCGTCGAAGTCCAGATCCAGCTACGTGGCGTTGGATCCCGCCTCCGCGCGGAAGGGCAGCTTGTCCAGTGCGGCAAGCTCGGCACCAAACGTGGCGGGCGTCAGTGCCGGGCGCGCTCGGGCCGCAATACTCGCTGTCGCAGCAGGGGACGTGCAGGCCATTAGGTCGCGCTCGCGTTCGACGCCCTAGCTGTCCACCGAGGACTCAAGGAGGGCGTCATAGAGGCAGCCTTTGGGGCTGGCCCGGCGAGGTGGCCCTCAACGGACCTAGACCCAGAGTCGACGCGTCGAGAGCATGACCTGCCACCGGCTGATCGCCGGAAGCGCAGCGAAGGCGTCTAGCAGTTCCCTGGCAGGCTCCCGAGCCACGGCAAGCCGAAGACGCCTACGATCGCGCCCACCAGCCCACCAACCTTCGGGTCCAGGCCGCACGCTTGAGCGACGACGGCCCCAGCACCCGCGCCCACCGCCGCATGGAAGACGTGCTTGCCCAGCGTGGGGTCGATCGCGCCCCCGGTCAGGTTGGACACCGCGTTCCCACCAAGGTCGGAGACGGTCTGGTTACGCGTGGCGCCGAACAGATCAGCCGCGAGCTGGCGGTCGGCGAGCAGGAGGGCGTTGGGGCAGTTGACGACGCGATTCATGATCGATCCTTCTTGGTTCGCCCGCATCGTGCCCCCCGAACGCAACCCTGACAACCCACACGCCGAATCCTGATACCGGGGCGGTCGTTGCATCCCCAGAGGTGGGCGGGGTTTCCGCAGAGCGATCCGCCGAAGGCGTGTTGTGACGGGGGGTAGCGCCCGGATGGGTGTCGGAGGTAGTGGCGAACATGGCCTGGGCCTCCCGGTACTCGGCGGTTTCGCGGCCAGGCGGGTACTCGGGAGGGGAATCGCAGGCGAGGTAGTGATAACGAGGAGGACCGACACGGAGTCGAGATATCTCGCAACTATCGACCCTGCATCACGCCGATCGAGGTCGGCAGAGAGACGCAGATGAGTAAGAACACGATCACCAGCCTCCAGCTCGCGGAGCTGGAGGCGCAGACCGGCCTCCCAGCCGAGGAGGTCGAGGCGGCGATCCGCGCATACGGGTCGGCCGTGCGTCGGGTGGCGCGTGACCTCCAGGCGGCGTACGACGAGCTGCCCGGCGTCTACAGCGCGTCCGAGTCGCGCATGATGCACGGCTGGCTCGACAAGCAGCTCATGCGTGAGGCGGGCTTCGCGCGGCACAAGGACGGCAAGAAGAAGCTCTACGAGTTCAGCGACGGCTCGTTCTTCAAGTTCACCGCAAACGCGAAGGACGCTCTGACATTCCAGCCGACCCTGAACCCTCACGCGAAGCCTGGGACGATCTTCCTCGTCTGCGGCTCGTCGGTCGAGCACCCCGGCGCGGGGCTCCAGCGCATCTGGGTGGCGAAGCTCAAACGCATGCGCCGCGCGCTCACGAAGGCCAAGCGCGGTCCGGGGAACAACACCGGCCGCCCCGAGTGGGAGTGGGTGTACGGCGTGCCGGTGCCCGCGCACCTGCGCCAGATCGCCCGCAAGACCGGGTAGTCGGCCTACCGCCTGACGTTCGTCCCCTGAGCCTGGTACCACCCCAAGATCCCCTTGACGGATGTGGGAGGATTGGGCTCAGGGGACGAATGAACAGGTCTGAGTTGCTGACGAAGTTGCGGAGCCTTCGCGACGTAATCGCCGCCGAAGCCCAGCGGGGCCTCGACACAACTGCTCGGAGCGCGGCCTACCGGGGCGCGTCCGACGCTCTCCTCGACGACGATCTCGACGCGGCGCGCTGGCTTCTCGCTGCTCAGCGCCTCTCAACTCAGCCTCAGATGCGATCCGGCCCAGCGCCGATCGTGAGCTTGGCCGAGTTCAGGCGCCAGCGCGCGAGCGGGTCGTAGCGCGAGTTAGATCCCCAAGCTGATCGACAGCCGATAGCCGTCCGACGTCAACGCCAAGCGTCAGCGCTGCCTCCGCAAACGAGGTTCGTGGGCCGGTCAACGAGTAGGCCATGACGGCACCAGTGCAGGGGCCGCCATGCGCGCGGAGGGCCAACTCCGCGACCTGGAGGCGTAGCTGCTCGACGTCGGTGTAATCGTCGTCGCCCACATACTGACCGATGCCCAGGACGCGCCCGTTTTGCTCTAGCCACGCTAGTCGGCCGCTGAAGAAGCGCGACAGCGCGTTTCTTTCTTAGAGGCTCGATCCTGTGTGGCAGCAGGTCCAACGCGCTGATGGTGACGAGGTGCATGATCTTGTTGTACCGAGGGGGGTCCGAGTGCTGAGAAATCGACTCGGGAGAGCTGACACTAGTGATCGCACGATCACGCCAAAGGGGCCTACGAGGTACGCAGGAAGGTCTGCGCTTCAACGTGCTCGACCGTGGCGCTGACCGTTCATGCCACCCCTGCCCGTTGCCGTTAGCCTGGGACCAGGAGGGCAAGACTATGAACCCGTTTCTTCTCGCACTGTCGATGTGGAATCAACGAGCGCTCTGGTGCAAGGACGTCTCGGACGACATGCATGTCGTCGTCGCGCGCTTCGAGAGGGCGTGGGACTTCCTTCCTGCGCACGCTCCCGTTCCTGGCGACTGGGTTCGTCTGGGCGCGGTTGGCGAACTCCTTGACCGCCCAGACCTCCCGGAGGTTCTGTCGCGTCGGCTCAGGACGATGCGGATTTCGCACGGGACAGCATGAGGTCAGCCACCTACCGACGAGAGTATGGCGCGCTCTTGGAGGCCGTAGGCGACGAACCCAAGGCCCATAGCCGAAGGCTCAACGTCTTCTGGCCCATGGAGGGGCGCCGCCACAAGAACGGTGTGTTCTTGGTCGGGCGTGCGGTCAACGGGTGGGGCGATCCGTACGAGCGCGCAGACTTTCAAGACGCAGATCGGCGCGAAGCCCTGATTCAGGCCGCCTACGAGTATTCCGGGGACCAGTCGGAGGACTGCCCCCTCTCATGGGTGAGGGACCGATGGGGAGCCTCGCCCGGATACAACACGCGCCGCTCACCGTTCTGGTGCGTGCTCCACGACGTGTTGTCAGCGCGAGGCAACACGGGAGACGACTGGCCGAGCTACGCCGTCTGGAGCAACCTCTACAAGGTCTCCCCTGAGCAGGCGGAGGGTGCTCAGGGCGCGAACCCGAGCGGGCGGCTCCTTGCGTGTCAGCAGCCGCTCAGCGCCGAACTCCTGCGGTTGGAGGTCGAGGAGGCTTGTCCAAGCGTGGTGCTCGCGATCACGGGGCGATGGTGGTTCGAGCCCTTCGCAGAAGCCCTGGGGCTCGCCGTCGAATGGTGTGACGGCCACGTATGCGGCGTCGCTCGAACTGAGGCGCAGACGTGGCTGGTCACGAACCGACCCGAGGGGAAGCCGCGCGCCGATTTCGTCGAAGAGATCCTGAGCAACCTCGGCTGAGGCCACGGCAGGGGAGCAATGTGGTCCAGAGCAACTACACACTCGCAGAGCACCGCCACCGCTTCGCCGCATGGGCGGCAGCGCAGGCGGCGCGACGCGCCCTCGCGGGGGCGACGAACCAAGCGCTGTGCGCCGCGCTGGACGCATGTTCGTTGCGCCGCGTCTTGTCCGACTCCAGCGAGAGTTGGCCGAAGACGACCTCAGACTTCGATCGCCAACACCGCCTCTGGTGCGGGGAGATCATCGAGCACCTGCGCGGGGCCTCGGTCGAGGCGACGTATGGCCGCGCAGCGAAGCTCGTGGCGATCTACGTCAAGTGCCTGGTCGTGTGCGGGGGTCACGTCGATCACCCGCTCGCAAGTGTGGCGCACCCTCCAGTCGATTCGATCCTCTTGGGCGCTCTCTCTGACCGAGAAGAGCACGCACAGGCGCACCGCGACCTGTGGGCCTCAACGAAGTGGACGCAACTCGACGAGGAGGGCTACTTCGAGGTGATCCAGAGCTTCCGCGAGGCCGGTCTTGGGAACCCGTTCTGGACCGTTGAGAAAAACTGGGCTCCCTAGCGGAGGTGCGGGAGCCGGTCCAGTAACAGCGCTCCCGCTCGACTGGTTGCAGGCGGCCAACACTCATACGATCAACTAATCGTGGTCATGGGGGGCCGGTGAGCAGCAAGCGCAAGATCCTGGAGTCACTCAAGCGGAAGCGCCTGCTTGAGATTGCGGACGGCGAGGAGGTCGAGCTACCCCAGCGGCGTGCGCTTGAGCCCATACGAGCTGCGCTGATCGCCCAAGAAGCTCTGACCCTAGACGCCGTGCTTGGCTACATGAGCCGGGACGAGTTGAAGGCCGCGTGCAGGGAGCTGGGGTTCGACGACGGCGGGCGGAAGAAGGACGAGATCCGCGCCCGGATCGAGGCGTTTGCGAGCGGCGACATGCCCCTGTTCACCAGCTCTGCGACCGAGGAGCCTGCCTCCAAGAAGGCGACGACCAAGAAGAATTCCACCAAGAAGCCGACGACCAGGAAGAAGGCGGCCAAGAAGGCCAAGGCGCAGGGCAACCTCGGCTTTGAGGACAAGCTCTGGAAGGCGGCCGACACGCTGCGCGGCCACATGGACCCCAGCGAGTACAAGCACGTCGTCCTGGGTCTGCTCTTCCTCAAGTATGTCTCTGACGCCTTCGAGGAGCGCCGAGAGCGGCTCCGGCAGCAGGTTGCCGACCCGGCGAGCGACTACTTCATCGAGGACGAGAAGGAACGTGCCGACGAGCTGCCCCAGATCCTTGAGGACCGTGACGAATACACGGCCGAGAACGTGTTCTGGGTGCCGAAGGACGCACGCTGGTCAAAGATCCAGGCCGAGGCGAAGCAGCCCACGATCGGCAAGAGCATCGACGAGGCCATGGACCTGATCGGGGCCGAGAACCCCAAGCTCAAGAACGTCCTGCCCCGCGTGTTCGCGCTTCCCGGCCTCGACAAGCACCGCCTCGGCAAGCTGATCGACGTCGTGTCCGGGATCGGCCTCGGCACCGAAGAGCACCGGGCCAAGGACACGCTCGGACGTGTCTACGAGTACTTCCTGGCGAAGTTCGCGGGCGCGGAGGGCAAGGCTGGCGGCGAGTTCTTCACTCCGACCTGCATCGTCGAACTTCTCGTCGAGATGCTGGAGCCCTACAAGGGCCGTGTCTTCGATCCATGCTGCGGCTCAGGTGGCATGTTCGTGCAGTCGATCAAGTTCATCCGCGAGCATGGTGGTCAGCGCGATCAGGTGGCGATCTACGGCCAGGAGTCGAACCCAACCACCTGGAAGCTCGCGCAGATGAACCTCGCGATCAGGGGGATCTCGGGGAACCTCGGCGGCCGACATGCGGGGAGCTTCCACCAGGATCTCCACCCTGACCTGCGCGCCGACTTCGTGATGGCGAACCCGCCCTTCAACGACTCGGACTGGGGCGGCGAGCGGCTCCGCGAAGACGTACGGTGGAAGTACGGCGTGCCCCCGATCGGGAACGCGAACTTCGCCTGGGTGCAGCACTTCGTTCACCACCTCGCGCCAGACGGTGTGGCTGGCTTCGTGTTGGCGAACGGATCCATGTCGTCCATGCAGTTGGGCGAAGGAGAAATCCGCAAGGCACTGGTCGAGGCCGACCTCGTGGATTGCATGGTGGCGCTGCCTGGGCAGTTGTTCTACGGCACGGGCATCCCCGCATGCCTGTGGTTCCTGGCGAAGGATCGGGCGAATGGACGCTTCCGAGATCGTCGCGGTGAGCTGTTGTTCATCGACGCGCGGAAGCTAGGACGCATGGATACCCGCGTTCACCGTGTCCTCGATCATGCGGACGTGGCGTCGATCGCGTCGACATACCACGCGTGGCGGATTGAAGGGGGCGAGTACAAGGACGTCGCTGGCTTCTGCAAGTCGGCCACGACAGAGGAAGTCATGACCAACGAGTGCGTCCTGACCCCTGGCCGCTATGTGGGGGCAGAGGCCGCTACGGCAGACACGGAGCCCTTTGAGGTGAGGGTCAGTCGGCTTGTGAAGCTCTTCCGCAGCCAGGCAGCCGAATCCGCGAACCTAAGCGCGAAGATCGAGGCTTCACTTCGGAGCCTCGGGCTATGACATGGCGGGCTGCGACGTTCGACGAACTAATCGAGGCAGGCACGCTAGAAGTTGGGGACGGCTACCGAGCCAAGAACGCCGAGCTTGGAGGTAGCGAACTACCATTCCTGCGGCAGGGGCTTATCGGGGACGACGGCACCATTGACTTCGAGAAGGCAGAGCGATTTCGAGAGTGCTCCGTCGCCAAGGCACAGGCCAAGAGTTCCATGCCGCATGACGTGCTCGTGGTCACGAAGGGCTGGAGCACGGGTCGCGTGGCATTCATGCAGCCGAGTCACCCAAGAGTCGTGTATTCGCCACATGTCAGCTATTGGCGGTCTCGTGCCCCGGAGACACTTGATCCACATTACCTCCGTCAGTGGTCGCGAAGTCCAGAGTTCACGAACCAACTTGAGGCCCTGGCAGGTACTTGCACTCTCCATCCCTACCTTAGTCTGCGAAACCAACGCCTTCTTCAGATCACCCTGCCCCCCTTATCAGAACAGCAACGAATCGCCGCTGTCCTCGCCGCCCTCGACGACAAGATCGAGCTGAACCGGCAGATGAACCGGACGCTGGAGGAGATCGCCCAAGCGGTCTTCCAGTCGTGGTTCATTGATTTCGACGGGCACGACGAATTGGTAGCCACCGAGCTGGGGAAAATGCCACAGGGTTGGGAGGTCCGCCCCTTCCTCGAAGTTGCCGACCTGGTTTCGGGCGGCACCCCCAAGACACGCGAAGAATCCTACTGGGGCGGCAAGATCAAGTGGGCGTCTGCGAAGGACGTATCCCAGTCTGCGAGTTACTTCCTCATCGATACCGAACGCACAATCACCGAGATCGGACTCAGCAATAGCTCCACCAAGATCATCCCAGCCGGAGCCGTCGTTGTCGTCGCCCGAGGCGCTACGTGTGGGCGATTCGTGGTATTCGGTGAGGACATCGCCATGAATCAGACCTGCTATGCGCTTGTGGCGAAGAACGGCTACCCAAGCTCGTTTCTTCGCTTCATGTGCGCTGACGCGCTCAGAAGGTTGGTTCTGCAAGCGCATGGCAGCGTGTTCAACACGATCACCACCATGACCTTCCGCAACCTGAAGGTGGTCGTGCCACCGATCCCACGCGCGAAGGAGTTCCACCGATTCGCTCAGCCATTCGTGGAGCGCATTCGCACGAACCTGTATGAGATGCGAACGCTCACCAATCTCCGCGACACCCTTCTGCCCAAGCTGATCTCTGGCGAGATCCGCATCCCCGAAGGCGAAGCCATCGTCGAGGCGGCCACATGACCGATCCCCTGGTCGAGGACACCGTTGAGCAGGCCGCCATCGACTGGCTCCGCGATCTCGGCTACACGTACATCCACGGCCCTCAGATCGCCCCAGGCGAGCCCGCAGCAGAACGTTCGTGCTACGCCAAGGTGATCCTTGAGGGGCGCCTGAAGGCCGCCCTAGCGCGTCTCAACCCCCACCTGCCGGAGACCGCACTCGACGAAGCGTTCCGCAAGGTCACGTCGCTCAACAGCCCGGCCCTGGAGGAGAACAACCTCGCCTTCCACCGGCTCCTGATCGAGGGCGTTGAACTGACCGTGAGGAAGGACGGCGGCGATCGGGGCGACGAGGCCCGCTTGATCGACTTCCCGGAGCCCGGCGACGAGAACTGGCAGGACAAGAACGACTACCTGGTCGTGAACCAGCTCACCGTGATCGAGGACCGCCACAACCGGCGACCGGACCTCGTGGTCTACATCAACGGCCTGCCGATCGCGGTGATCGAGCTGAAGCATCCCGGCTCCGAGTCGGCCACGATCAAGTCGGCGTGGAACCAACTCCAGACCTACAAGCGGGAGATCCCGTCGCTGTTCAACACGAACGAGATCCTCGTGATCTCAGACGGCACCGAGGCGAAGGTCGGCAGCCTGACGGCGGGCTTCAGCCGCTTCGGCCCGTGGCGCTCCATCGACGGCAGCCCCGTCTCCGCCGACATGCCGAAGCTCCAGGTCGTGCTGGAGGGGCTCTTCCAGAAGGAGCGGTTCCTCGACTACCTGCGGCACTTCGTCCTCTGGGAGACCGAGGACGGCTACGTCAAGAAGATCGCTGCCCACCACCAGTTCCACGCAGTGCGGCGCGCGGTCGAGGCCACCGTCGCAGCCTCCAGCCCGGACGGCGACCGGCGCATCGGCGTGGTGTGGCACACGCAGGGGTCAGGCAAGAGCGTCTCGATGGCGTTCTACGCGGGCAAGGTGATCGTCGAGCCCGCCATGCAGAACCCCACAGTGGTGGTCATTACCGACCGCAACGACCTCGACGATCAGCTCTTCGGCCAGTTCTGCCGTGCCGAGGCGCTCCTGCGCCAGACGCCAGAGCAAGCCGAGAACCGGGACCACCTCCGCGAACTGCTCCAGGTGGCGGCTGGCGGCGTGATCTTCACCACCATGCAGAAGCTCGGGCTCACCGCCGAGGAGCGCGAGCTGGGGGCGTCGTTCCCCATGCTGTCTGATCGGCGGAACATCGTCGTGATCGCGGACGAGGCTCATCGCAGTCAGTACGAGTTCCGTCGCCGCGTGGACACGGACGGAAAGGTGAGCATCGGGCTCGCCAAGAACCTGCGCGACGCGCTGCCGAACGCTTCCTTCGTCGGCTTCACCGGCACCCCGATCGAATTCGAGGACAAATCGACGCGCGCGATCTTCGGCGACGAGATCCACACCTACACCATGACTCAGGCGGTCGAGGACAAGGCCGTCGTGCCGATCCTCTACGAAGCGCGGCTCGCCAAGATCGGCCTGCGTGAGGACGAGCTGCCCCATGTGGACGAGGAGTTCGAGGAGATCACCGAGGGCGAGGAGGATCTCGCACGCGAGAAGCTGAAGACCAAGTGGGCGAAGCTGGAGGCCCTGGTCGGCAACAGCAAGCGGCTTGGCCTGGTCGCCAAGGACATCCTTCAGCACTTCGACCGGCGCTGCGAAGTGCTCGACGGCAAGGCCATCATCGTGTGCATGTCTCGGCGAATCGCCGCCGACCTCTACCGCAAGATCACCAAGCTCCGCCCCAAGTGGCACTCCTCGAAGGACAAGAAGGGCGCGATCAAGGTCGTCATGACCGGTTCAGCGTCCGACCCGGCCAACCTCCAGGCGCACATCCGGCCGAAGCGCGGGAAGAAGGAGCGCAGCGACGGGAAGGTCTCGATCAAGGAGATCGAGCGACGCTTCAAGGACGAGACCGACGAGCTGCGCCTCGTGATCGTCTGCGACATGTGGCTCACAGGCTTCGACGTGCCATGTGCGCACACCCTGTATCTCGACAAGCCGATTCGTGGGCACACGCTCATGCAGGCGATTGCCCGCGTGAACCGCGTGTTCAAGGACAAGCCCAGTGGGCTCGTCGTGGACTACTTGGGGCTCGCTGAGCAGCTCAAGAAGGCCGTTGATCGCTACAGCGGCGGCGGCGACGAGCAGGCGGGCGGCGACGTCGCGCATGTCGCCCTGCCGATCCTGATCGAGAAGTTCGGCGTCGTGAAGGACATGTTTCATGGCCACGACTACAGCGCCTTCTTCTCCGATCAGCCAACCGCTCGCGTCACCGCGCTCACCGCCGCCGCGAACTTCGTCTGTGGGTTGGAGCAAGGCGGCAAGAAGCGCTTCCTCAACGCCATGCAGTCCCTCAACAAGGCGGCAGCGCTGGCGCTCCACTTGGAGGAGGCGGCCCACCTGCACGACGAGCTGGCGTTCTTCCAGGCCGTGCAGCGGAACCTCCAGAAATACACGGTGGGGACAAGCGGCAAGTCCGACGAGGAGCTGGACGCTGCGATCAAGCAGATCGTGTCTGGCGCCATCACGACGGAGAAGGTCGTCGACATCTTCGGCGCAGCGGGTCTCAAGAAGCCGGACATCTCGATCCTCAGCGACGAGTTCCTAGCCTCCGTGCAGACCAGCCCGCACAAGAACCTCCAGGTCGAATTGCTGCGCAAGCTGCTCACGGACGAGCTGGCCGCTCAGAAGCGCCGGAACGTCGTCATGGCGCGCAGGTTCTCCGAGCTGCTGGAGCGCACGCTCCTGAGCTATCAGAACCGCACGCTGGAGGCGGCCGAGGTCATCACCTCGCTGATCGAGATGGCGCGCGACCTGCGCGACTCGAACAAGCGCGGCGAGGCGCTGGGGCTCACGGAGGACGAACTGGCCTTCTACGACGCGCTGGTGACGCATGGTGGCGTGAAGGAGGTCATGGGCGATGAGGTGCTCGCGAAGATCGCGCATGATCTCGTTGAAGCGATCCGGGGCTCGGTCACCATCGACTGGACGCAGAAGGAGTCGGTGCGAGCGCGCATGCGCTCCAAGATCAAGCGGCTGCTCCGCAAGCACGGCTACCCGCCGGATAAGCGCCAAGCCGCCGTGGACACCGTGATCGAGCAGGCTGAGCAGGTGTGCCGGGATTGGGCCACGGAGACAGCATGACCTACGCGGTTGGCGACGTCGTGCTCGTTCCATGCTCCCGGCTTGGGCTGCAAAGCGCCGAGAGCGCGCTCCATCGGACCGAAGTAGTCGAAGTGCAGGGGCCTCACCTAAGAGTTCAGGTGCCTGGAGGACCATTGCCTGGAGGCCAACCATCGGGCTGGCTGAGATCCGACACCGTACACCCCGACTTCGCGATCCTCGTTCTCACGATCAGCGACATAGCGAGCGAGGACAACCTTCTTCGGCCCCTGGCCAAGTCAATCACGCAGTATCTCCGCCTCCTGCTTCCAGACGATCGGGTCCGCTCGTTCCAAGTGAGGAGCCCCGACGAACTGCGAACGGTTTGGGCCATGCAGCACGCTGTCAGGACGCACGTGGTCCTGATCGGCCACTGTGACGGCCGGTCAATTGTCTTTGGTGTTGGCGGCAGCCTCACCGCTACGCAGCTTGGTGACCTTCTCGCAGGAGCCCAACCGAAGCACTTCGTCTCTCTCGCATGCAAGTCGGGCCTCAGAGACTTTGCGGCGACGTTCTCCACCCTAGACGTGTGCGCGTCGTTGATCGCCCCGTTCCAATCCGTACACGGCGCGATCGCCTCCCAGTTCTTGCAGTGCTTCTTCTCCTTCCACCTGCTGGACGCGAACAGTAAGCGTCCGTAGAAGTGCATCCTGGACGAGTGGACGAGCGGTGGCAGACTCGGCGAGGGTGGCCCCGCCTGGGCACGCGCCAGCGTGGACCGAGCCGTGGGCGCGGTCTCCAGGTGGGCGAGCGGGATTCGTTGAGGTGTCGAGCGACCTACTCGGCCGCAGCCTCGCGGGCAGCCTTCCAGGCGCGAGGTGTTAGCTCGCGGACCCGCGCTGCGGGGTGCGTCGAGACGCGGTCGAGCACGTCGACCAGGTAGTCCCGCACGGGCACGTCGAGCTCCTTGCAGCTCATGATCAGCGTGTAAGCCGTCGCAGCCGCTTGCGCTCCGCGGGGACTCCCCGCGAAGAGCCAGTTCTTGCGTCCGACCGCGACTTGCCGGAGCGCTCGCTCCGCTCGGTTGTTGTCCGCTTCGACCCGCCCGTCTTCGAGGAAGCGGGTTAGAGCCTTCTGGTGATTGAGCGCGTAGCGAACCGCTGCGTAGACGGGGTCGCTCTTGAGGAGCTTGGACTTGAGCTGCTTCAGCCAGGCGTAGAAGCGCTTGGTGAGGTCACCGACCTTCTCCTTGCGCAGCGCGAGCCGGGCGTCGGCGTCGAGGCCGCGCCGCTTCGCTTCTCGCTCGCAGGCGAAGAGCCGGCGGTAGTAGACGAGCGCGACCTTCGGCTCCTCGCGCTTGCCCTCCAGGTCGTGCGCGTCCTTGAATTTCCTCCGCGCGTGGGCGTTGCAGCCGGCCTCCAGGATCGTGCCGTCGCGGAAGAGCTCGTCGAATCCGCCGTAGGCGTCGGCCTGGAGCGTGCCCTTGAAAGCCGCCAAGCGCGCCTTCGGCCACCGCGTCTCCTTGGTCGGTGTGTACTCGTAGAAGAGCTCTCCCGTCTCGCCGCAGAAGACCCACATGCGGCCCTTGAAGCGGCCTTCAGGGTGTTCGCGATCGAGCACCAGCACGCCAGTCTCGTCGGTCTGCGCGACGGAGCGTGAGCAGACGTCCTCGCCGACCGCCTCGGCGATCGCTCCCAGGAGGGGCGCGTCTGTGATCGCCTCGATCCAGCTCCAGAGGGTCTGCTTGGAGAGCTGCACGCCGTCCCGGCTGTAGATCTGCGTCTGGCGATTGAGGGGCGCGTGGTCGAGATACTTGCCCAGGAACACGTCTACCAGGAGCGAGGGGTCCGCGAGGCTCTTCTCGATCGGCGCAGGAGGGAGGGGAGGGCGAGTCACCTCGTGACAGCCAGGGCACACGTATTTCACCCGGACCTGTTCTCGCCAGTAGAAGCGCTGCGGCTGGAGGGCTAGTCTCCGACTGACCTCCTCGCCCATGCGGACCTTCTCGCACCCACAGTCGCAGCGCAGCTCGCCGGCAGCGGGGTGAATCTCGGGGTCGCGCACGACCTCGAGGTCCTCGGGGATCTGCGTCTTTCGCTTCCCTCTGCCCTTGCGCTTGGGGGGATCGAGGGCGTCCTCGGTCTCCCACTCCTGGAGCAACTCGGCGGGGAAGGGGAGGTCTTCGAGAGGCACGTCAGCCTCAGCTGCCTCCTCGACGGCTTGCTCATACTCGAGCTTGAGTTGACGAGGGTCGATCTTCTCGGAGCTCTTGCCGAAGAGCTGCTTCTTGAGCAAGAAGAGCTCGTTCTCTAGCGCCTTGATCTTCTCGGTCAGGGCCTCTGCCTTCTCGGTCAGGGCCTCTGCCTTCTCGGCAAAGGCGTCCGCCTTCTCCTCGGCCTTGGCCAAGGCGACGTCCTTCTCGGCGAGGAGCGCCTTGAGCCGTGCGATTTCGTCTGCGGGGTCTTGCATCTCGAGCAGCTATCAAACCCGATGCCATGGCCTTGCGGGTCGTAAGCCCTTCTTCTTCGCCAGCGAGGTCGCGATCACACGCCACTTCGGCAGGCCGCTCGCAAGTCAACCATGCCAGCCTGGCAAGCTAAGCCCGGTGCACCCGCCCCCACCAACGACGTCGCGTCGAGACGTCGAGGGCATAGCCACCCAGCACAGCGGCGAGCTCTTCGCCGGAGAGCTGGAGCTTGAGCTCCCCAGGCGCCGGATCGGGCCAAGCGAAGGTGCCTTGCTCGAGTCGCTTGGCGAAGATCCAGAAGCCTGTCGTGTCCCAGAGGAGCAGCTTGAGCAGGGTCCGGCGGCGATTGCAGAATCCGAACACGTGCCCGGAGAGCGGGTCTTCCTCGAGCACCTCGCGCGTCGCGGCCACGAGCCCGCGGAAGGACTTCCGCATGTCGGTAGCCCCGGGCGCGAGGTAGACCTTGAGGCCGGGAGCGAAGGGGAGACTCACCGAATCTCGAGCGTCGCGACGAGCTGGGCGAGCGACTTCGAGTCGAAGGCAGCAGGGACCCGAACCACGTGGCCGCTCTGGCGAAGGGCGACCTCATAGGCGACGGGTGCGGAGAGAAGCGCGCCAAGGTCAGGTCCCGGGCTCGGAGTGACCTCGACAGGGATCAGTCCTGACGACGCTCGAGCAGCACCACGCTGCACCTTGGGCTCCTCCTTGAAGCGACGGTGCCATGCGTAGAAGGTCCACTGATTGACGCCGTGGCGCTCTGCGAGGGCGCGCAGAGACTCGCCGGTCTGGCGGCTCCTCATGATTCGTCGGTAGCGGGCCTGGGTCTTGCGGGTCTGTGGCGTGGTCACGATTCCTCCGGAAATCGCGAACTCCTACCCGATCGGCCGGGGGTCCCACCAGGACGCATTTCTAAGGACGCTTACTCTACGAACACCTGCTGTCGTTGTTCCCAGGCGGCCTCTCCGAGCATGGCTGGGACTACCAGGTCCGGCCGTTGCGAGCGCAACCGGCTCAAGCTCAGGAATCAACGCAGCCCGTCGCTATCAATTTCGGCAACCCGCCCGTCCCACATGAGTTGGTTCCCTCGGGCGCATCGCAGAGCGTCCACACGGCGAACACTGAGTATCTAGTCGAATTGGTCCGCCGATGTGCATTCCCCGATCGGCCTTCCCGGTTCCAGTCGTGGTTTGCTACCGACTCTGCGGAGAAGGCAGCGGAGTTCCGGTCGAGGTATGGCAAGCCCTCCGATCCGATCTATCGTCTTGAGCCAGCCGATTGGTTTCGGGCGGACATGAGCCTCCTTGGTGGCCAGACACTCGTTGAGGCATCCGTAAAGATCCACGCGTACTGGCAGGGGCGGTCGATCCAAGAACTGTTCACGAACTCAGTACCACAGTGGGAGTACGTCCTCGTTCCGCCGATCCTCGTGGCCGATCTGGTCAACGTCTAGTCCTCGGCAGAACTCACGTCCCAGACGCCCTTCCTTCCGGGACGGTGCGCGCGCGCCAGTTCGCCCAGCGTAAGTCGCTGAACCTCGGCGCTGGTTGAGCCCCGATGCACCAGGGCTTCTGGGACACTGACGCTGCCGGAGGTGGGACATGCCGATCGACACAGGGGTATGGCGGATCGATGGTGACCTGAAGCGGATCGAGCCCTAGCATCGCCTTGCCCCCATGTGCGTGCCGGCAGAGCGAGACCGTGAAGCTGTTGGTAGGAACCGAGCAGCTCGCAAGCTGCCCGCAGTGCCCGCTGGCTCTCCGTCAGTTAGGGTCTTACCCAAACATGGACCGGGAACGGTCCATCTTGCCTGGTCAAGTCATGCTCCAGGCCACGGGGGTTTTGAATCCAGCTATCGGGGTCATAGACAAAGCAGACCAGAGTTCGGCAATCCTGGTGTGCCGCGTAC
>CALDQK010001027.1 GCA_937911525.1 uncultured bacterium | reverse complement strand
GCTCTTCGTGCGCGGAGTGCACGAAGCGATCCGCCACAACCTCGACCTGCTCCCGCCCCCGGGGAGCGGCGCGACCCTCTACCTGCGCCCGCTCCTGCTCGGCGTCGGCGACAACCTCGGCCTGCGCCCCGCGAGCCGCTACCTGTTCCGGGTGTTCCTCAGCCCCGTCGGCCCCTACTTCAAGGGCGGCACCACGGGAATCGGCCTGGTCGTGAGCGAGATCGACCGCGCCGCGCCCGCCGGCACCGGCGGCTTCAAGGCTGGCGGCAACTACGCGGGCGGGCTGCTGGCCACCAAGCGCGCCAAGGAGAAGGGCTACGACGAGGCCCTCTACCTCGACGCCCGCGAGCGGCGCTACCTCGAGGAGGCGGGCTCGGCCAACATCTACGGCGTCCTGCCTGGCGATCCCGCGACCCTCGTCACCCCGCGCTCCGACTCGATCCTGCCCTCGATCACCATGGACTCGGTCCTGGTCCTCGCCCGAGAGCAGCTGGGCCTCAACGTCGAGCGCCGCCCCTTCGCGCTCAGCGAGCTCTCCAGCTGCAGCGAGCTGGCCTGCACCGGCACCGCGGCCGGGATCGCCCCCGTGGCGCGGGTCCACACCGGCAGCGAGGAGCTGAGCTTCCTGCCAGCCCCCGGACCCGTCAGCCAGGAGCTCTTCCGCTTGCTGACTGGGATCCAGCACGGAACCCTCCCAGACCCCCACGGCTGGGTCACACGCGTCCAATCTGCGTCGTAGCTGGACCCCGCGTCGGATACCGACGCGCTAAGTCGCTGCCAAGAAACCACTAACGCTGCAGAGCCGGGTTGCGTATAAACGCACGACCACGGGGAGACCATCCATGCACCGCACCATCACTCACGTCCTGCTCTTGAGCCTGCTCGCGCTGGCGCCGCTCGCCCGCGCCGAGGTCGTCGCTCGCGAGGGCAAGGGCTACCTCGAGAAGACCGCCGAGGGGCAGCTGATCCTGCACCTCAAGGGCAAGCCCTACGAGATGGGCTACCAGCACGGCAAGCTCGTCGGCGAGCTGGCCCGGACCGTCGTCAAGCGGATCGTCCACAACGACGGCAAGCTGGCCAAGTCGGACCAATACACGGCCTACGAGCTGATGCGTCCCATGATGCACGACCTGCTCCGGCCCCACATTCCGGCGCGCTTCAAGGAGGAGATGCGGGGGCTGGCCGAGGGCGCGGGCGTGCCCTACAAGGACGTCGAGGCGGGCAACCTCTTCCCGGCGGCCTTCCACTGCAGCGGCATGGCCCTGCGCGGCGCGGCCACCAAGCAGGGCCAGCTCTACCACGTGCGGATCCTGGACTACATGACCCGGCTGGGTCTGCAGGACTGCGCGCTGATCATCAAGCACTACCCCGAGGGCTATCAGCCCTGGATCAACGTCGGCTTCGCGGGCTTCATCGGCACCGTGACGGGCATGAACGCCGCCAAGGTCTCGATCGGCGAGATGGGCGGCGAGGGCCTCGGCTACTGGGACGGGATGCCGATGCCGATGCTGATGCGCGACGCGCTCGAGCGCGCCAAGACCGCCAAGGAGGCCGTCGAGATCTTCCGCACCACCAAGCGGACCTGCGAGTACTACTACGTGTTCAGCGACGGCAAGACCAAGGAGGCCTACGGCGCCTGGACCACGCCCAAGCACTTCGAGGTCGTCAAGCCCGGCGAGAGCTTCGGCTTCTTCGAGCGCTTCAAGCCCAAGCGAGGCGCGGCCGCCGGCAAGGCCTTCGCCCGCGACGTGAAGGTGATCCACGGCAAGCACCGGACCCTCTTCAAGGCGAAGGGCAAGGTCACGGGCTTCATTGCCACCCCGCCCAAGGACGTGCTCGTCCTCTCCGGCTACGACCGCTACCAGCACTTCATGGAGCGCCTCGACGAGCGCTACGGCAAGATCGACGAGCAGGCCCTGATCGATATGGTCAAGCGCCCCGTGTCCATGAAGAGCAACCTGCACGTGGCGATCTTCAAGCCCGAGACCCTCGAGGTGTGGGTCGCCGTCGCGGGCTCGGACGGCAGCCCCGCCTGCAACCAGCGCTACCACCACTACCGCCTGGCGGAGCCGCCCAGCTCCAGCAAGTAGCGCGAGTCACAGCAATGAACGAGGGCCCGACGAGCTAGCTCGTCGGGCCCTTCGCGTTGGTTGGTTTCGCTGGCGCTCAGCCCTGGCGCGGGGGCGCCCAGCGTCCCTTTCGCCGCCGGGGCGCCGGGCGCGGCAACACGTCCTCGCTGAGGTCGTCGAGGCGGTCCAGCTCGCAGCCCCAGGCCACACAGAGCACCTCGACGGGCATGTCGCGCTGGATCGCGTGCTCCTGGCGCAGGGACTCGCGCACGACCTCGTCGCCGCGCAGGCTGACGAGGTCGTCGGGGCCGACGGCCAGCAGCAGACGGCCGGCTCGGCCGTCGAGGTAGACCTGTCCTATCTCGGCTGATCTTGGCAAGGCGGGGATCTCCTCTCGCTGGGAGTGGGGCTCAGGCGGCCTCGGTCTTGGCGGCCTGACGGCGCGCCTCGTCGAGCTGCTCGAGGTTCTTGGGGCGAAGCGTGATCTTGACGAAGTCGTGCACGTCGATGAGGTCTCGCGGCTCGCAGCCGGCATCGACGAGCGCCTGGTGGACGCCGCGCGCCAGGTCGCGGTAGCCGTGGTAGAGGTGCGCCGCGGGGTCGAGGCGCGCGGCCAGCTTGGGCGCGAAGGCCTTGGCCTGCTCGCGGAAGCTGCTCCCCTTGACGCACACGTGCTCGCTCGGCTGGTAGAGCGCGCAGGGAAGCGTGACCAGCGACCAGCTCGGGGTCTTGTCGAGCGCCAGGAAGAGCGCGTTGACGTAGCGGGTGAAGGCGGTCGGAGACCCCTCGCGCAGGAGCTCGGGCAGCGAGCCGGCGATCCCGGCGGCGACCTCTTCGTCGCAGGCGGCGAGGGCTTTGACCTCCTTGGTCGCGACGAGGTCGGTCAGCTTGAGCACCTTCACGAGCGCCGCGACCTGCTTCGCTGGCGCGAGCGACTCGAGGTGGTCGGGGTCGAGCAGCTCGCGGGCCTTCTCGATCACCCGCTCGCGGTGGCCCTTGCGCGGGCGCTTGACGCCTTCGCCGCGGATCTCCTCCGCCCAGCGCTCGCCCTGAAAGCCCTCCGGGTAGAGGTGGCGGAAGAGGAGCACCTGATCGGCGAAGGACACGCTCGGCTCGACCTTCGGGGCGCCGGCGATGCTCGCCTGGCGCGCCTGGCGCGCGACGCCGGCTTGGCGGCGCAGGGTGGAAGCCCGCTTCCGCGCCTCGTCCGGCGCGAGCACCGCGGGAACCAGGAAGTGGAAGTAGCCCTCGCGGAAGATCCGCAGCTTGCCGTCCTCGAACTGGTAGGCGCGGCGCTTGCCGCGCTCCCAGGCCATCACGGCCAGGCCCCACTCGTCGCGCTTTCCATGGCGGACCAGTCCGGTCGTCACCTCTTGCATCACTGCTCCTCTTGCATGATCGATACCCACGGTGTGTCTCGTGCTCGCGGTCGGCCGCCCCCGAGCCCTTCGGACCCAGAGGGAAGCTGCTAGCCGCGTCCGTACAGCGTCCTCACTGCGTCCGTACAGACTGCGCTGACTGCCGCGGGACCGAGGGCCCCGCGGCCGGCGCGCCGCGATGTCACTACCTCAGTAGTGGCGCGTCCCCCTCACCAGCCTGGTCTGCTGCCGCAGCCCCGGCTCGTCTGCACCAGCGGAATGGAGGCCACTCCACGAGTGCGACGGCGGTGGCCGCAGGGTTGGCGCTGCACCCGCAGGGAGCGCTCCAATCGAGAACACAGCAGCCGAGAACACAGCAGCCGAGAACACAGCAGCCGAGAACACAGCAGCCGGAAGCACAGGGCGCGACAGCTGCGGCAGAGTTTGTTTAGCTAGGAACTGGATACGCAGACTTTAACACTTGCGCGCAGAGGGCGCAAGTGTTGGAGCCGGGCGCGAGCCCTTGGTCGCGCGAGGACGTTGACTGCAGGGCCCGCGCAGAGCGGCCTCAGCGGCGACGGCGAGACTGCTCCTCCAGGCGCTCGAGGCCCTGGTCGGCGGCGTCATACTCCTTCTGCAGCTTCTTGTAGTCCTTGTCACGGCGCATGCCGCGCACCAGGCGCTTGGCCGAGCGAAGCGCCTTGCGCGCATCGGAGAACTTCTTGGCGCGCGAGTAGGTCCGCGAGACGTCGTAGTAGAGCTTGAGCAGGTGCAGGGCGACGTCGCGATCCTCGTCGAAGGCCTTGAGCTGGTCCTCGATCGACTCCCAGCCGTCATAGCGCTTGGCGCGCCTGAGGTCTCCCCAGTGGCGGCTCGCCGCGTCGAGCATGTCCTTGCGGACCTCGGCGCTCTGGTCGTCGCGGTAGACCCGCACGAAGAGCTCGAGGGCCTTCCCGTACTTGCGCGCCTTCATCGAGGCGTTCGCCTGCTCGAGATCGAGCCCGCTCAGGTCCTTGGCGTAGCCAGCCCCAGGGGCGATCCGGCCTGCCTCCTCGAGGTCCTCCTTGTAGCCGCGGAAGTCGTTCTCTCCCTTCTTGGCCTGGGCGCGCATGTAGTAGGCCAGCGCGAAGCCGGGCATGGCGTCGATCGCCTCGCTGAAGCGCTGGCGCGCCTCGCCGTAGCGGTCCTTCGCGAGCGCGGCGTGGCCCTGCGCGAGCAGCTCCCACGCCGACTTGGCGGAGCGAGCCTCGGCCGCGAGGCGACGCGGATCGGCGATCCGCACGGTGTCGAGGATCGCGTTCAGCTCGCGACGGAGGCGGTCGCTGTCGGTGTCGCTGAGGGGGAAGTCGCCGGTGAACACCAGCATGTGGCCCGAGGCGCGCGCCGCGAAGCCGCTGAAGTAACGCAGCTTGGTGTCGCCCTCGCGGAAGTCCTGGAAGCCGAAGCGCACGATCTCGGCGCCGTTCAGGCGATCTGCCTTGACCTCGACGTTGCGGATCCGGGTGCTGCGCCGGCGGCGCTGGTTGATCCGCGAGCGGACGAGCTCCTCCGGGTCACGTCCGGCGGCGACCTCGACCTCGAGCAGGACCCGCCCGTCGTTGTTGCGGAGCTCGATCGGACGCGCGTCGTCGAAGGGCCAGGTCTTCTTGGTCCAGCCCTCGACCGGCACGCTCAGGGCGAAGCCCCGGGCCAGGTCGCTGTAGCTCTGCTCGTCCGACTCGAGCGCCGGCATGAAGCTGAAGCTGCGGAACACCGGCTCGAGCTCGGACTCGAGCGCGCCTGCGTCCTCGTCCGCGACGCTGATCGAGAGGGCGTATTCGAAGCCAAAGCGCTGGAAGCGCACCTCCCAGAAGCGACGACGCGCGCGATCGGGGGCGCCGTAGTTCTCTACGCTGCCCTTGTCGAGCCGATAGACGGGCGCGCCGTAGAGGGTGGACTCGACGGTGCGGGCCTGCGAAAAGCGGCGGTACATCCGCCCTAGCTCGTCGCCGAACTCGCTGTTGAGGCTGCGAGCCTCCTCCTTGTCGAAGGTCCAGGCCTTCTTGACAGGGCGAACGCGGACCGTGAACACCGCGTCTCGCTCCTTGTGTCGCATCTGCGCCCGGACGAGGGGCAGATCGGGCTTGACCAGCTTCCAGCCCTCCGGCGCCTCGAGGCGGAAGCGCGCGCGCCAGTCCTGGCCCAGCACACCGCCGGAGTCGTCCCCACCCTCGGTGACGTCCGGCTTGGCCGCGACCATGTCCTTGACGAGGGCCATGTCGTAGGTCACCTCGCCATACTTGCGCTTGACCCAGAGCTTGCGCCCGTTCTCGCGGATCTCGTATTCGACGTCCTCGAAAACCCGCCCGTCGCGCATGACGACCTTGCCCTTGACCTTGTCGGCGAGGGCGACGCCCACGAGGCACGCGCTGGCGGCGAGACCGAAGGCGAGGGTGGTGCGGAAACGATTCATGGGTCCTCCGTCCGCGACGAAGATAGGAGAGGCGTGACCTAGCGGCAAGGCGACTCACTCCACGACGCGCGGAGGCATCGCTCTCTTCGGAGCCGGCTGCGGGTTCCAAGCTACTCCCTGGCGCGAGCCCGGGCATACTGAGCCCGTGAGCGAGCCGCTCCCCAGCCCCAGCGACGAGACCGTCGAGCTCCCTGCCTCCGGCGAGCGCCCCCTGAACGAGACGCTCCCCCCGCCGGAGTGCGAGGCGGTCGCTGACGCCAAGAGCGAGACCGTCGAGCTCGACGAGCAGGGGAGCTCGCGTCGCGCCGCGCCAGCGCTCTCGCGCTCCTTCGCCTCGGACCGCTACGAGGTCGTCAGCGAGCTGGGCCGAGGCGGTATGGGCGTCGTCCTGGCGGCCCACGACAAGAAGCTCGACCGGCGGGTCGCGCTCAAGGTCCTGCTGGCGGGCGACTTCGCGAGCAAGGAGGCGCAGGACCGCTTCCAGGTCGAGGCCCGCGCAGCGGCGCGCCTCAGCCACCGCAACCTGGTCGGCGTCCACGAGGTGGGCGAAGAGGGCGGGGTCCACTTCCTCGTCATGGACTACGTCGAGGGCGAGTCCCTCGCGGAGCGGGTCAAGCGCGAGGGCCCTCTCCCTCCCCGGGACGCCGCCTGGATCGCGCTCCGCCTGGCTGACGCGCTCTATTACGCGCACACCCGCGCGATCCTGCACCGGGACGTCAAGCCGGCCAACGTGCTGCTCGACACCCGCGGCGAGCCGCTCCTGACCGACTTCGGGCTCGCCAAGGAGCTGGACTCGGTCGGGCCAGGCCTGACCGCGAGCGGCTTCGTGATCGGGACCCCGGCCTACATGTCGCCCGAGCAGGCGGGGGGCACCGACCAGCTCGACCGCCGCTCGGACATCTACTCCCTGGGCGCGACCCTCTACGAAACGCTCAGCGGGAAGCCCCCCTTCGCGGCCAAGAACGTAGCCGGCCTGCTGAGGGCCGTGCTCGAGGAGGAGCCCGCACCCTTCGAGCGCGCGGACCTCGACCGGGACCTCGAGACGATCTGCCTCAAGTGCCTCGAGAAGGAGCCCACCCTGCGCTACGGGTCGGCCCGGGCCCTGCAGGAGGACCTCGAGCGCTACCTCGCCCACGAGTCGATCCTGGCCCGCCGCCCTGGGGCGGTGGAGCGGGCGCGCAAGTGGATCCGCCGCAACGGCCTCCTGGCGCGGGCGCTCGGCGTGACCCTCGTCCTGGGCGGCTTGGCGCTCGCTCTCCTGACGGCCTCATTCGTGTGGCGGCTGCAGCACGAGCGCAACCGCGCCCGGGACATCGCGACCCACACCCGCCGCTCGCTCGAGCTGCTGGTGTTCGAGGCGCGAGACAAGCTCTCCACGCTCCCCGGCGAGCGCGCGCGGCAGGTGCGTCGCGAGCTCTTGCGCGAGGCGCTGCGCTCGCTCCTCGCCCTGCACGAGACGAGCGAGGAGGTCGCGACCTTTAGCTCGGAGGCCTTCCGCGACCTGGCGATGCTCGCCATCGACGCCAACGAGCTGGATAGCGCCCTCGAGCTGGCGCAGCGAGGGGTGGCGGCGGCTCGCCGCCCGGCGCCCGGACCCCTGCGGGACCGCAACGTCGCCCTCTCGCTCCTGGTGCTCGGCGACGTGCAGCGTCGCCTGGGTCGGACCGAGGCCGCGCTCGAGAGCAACCGCGCCGGCTGCGCGCTGGTCCACCCCGAGCCCCTGCCCGGGGAGCCGGTCCACGAGCCCGCGATGCTCCTGCTCAACGGCGAGACCCGCCAACTCGAGCTGCTGCGCGAGGCGGGCCGCATGCCCGAAGCCCTCGCCATGGCGGAGGGGATCGAGCAGCGCTTGAACCGCCTCCCCAGCGAAGTGGCGTCCTACGAGCAGGGCACCGTGGCCCTCCAGCTGGGGCGGATCTTCGAGCACGCTGGCGAGATCCCGCGCGCTCGCCAGGCCTTTCAGCGGACCTTCGAGCTGACTCGGGCTGCCCTGCGCGAGGCGCCCGGCGCGATCGGGCCGCGCGAGCTCCAGCTGGCGGCCCTGGACAACTTGACGCGACTGCGCCGCACCCAGGGTGACCTGGAGGGGGCGCTGCAGGTCGCTCGACAGGGGGTCGAGCTGGGGGAGGCGCTCCTGCGGGAGGACCCCGAGAACGCCTCGACGCGCCAGCACCTGGTCGCCCTCCGGATCGAGCTCTCCGACGGGCTCGACGCGGTCGGACGGCTGGAGGACTCGCTGGCGCCGCTGCGGCTCGCGCTGCGAGACGCGCAGGCGCTCG
>CALDQK010001026.1 GCA_937911525.1 uncultured bacterium | reverse complement strand
GGGGGGGGGGGGGGGGGGGGGGGGGCGGGCGGGGGCCGGGGTCCTGGGCAAAGGCTGGGCAGGTCGCGCCAGCGAGCAACAGAGTCAGCGCGAGCTTGCGCATGCTTCCTCCTCGGGGGTGAGTGGAGAGGGGCGGGGCTAGAAGGGGCCGAGGCCCTCGTCCTGCGGGTTGGCTCGGGGGGTGGGCTCCTGGGGATCGAGCGAGGCCACGATCAAGTCGCGGCAGGCGTCGAGGAGCTTGGTCCTGCGGACCTCGTGCCGGATCATTTGCAAGGGCGCGGCCTCGCTGCGCGGCGCGTGCTGGACCTTGCGCAGGACCAGCTGGGTGCCCTGGATCAGGGGCCGCAGACGCCGCTGCTGCGGGTCATAGCGGAGCGCACTCAGGAGGCGCTCCCCCTGCTCGACGAGGGCCGTCCGGCGAAGGTGCAGGGCCAGGGCGCGCGCCAGGCGGGGGTCGTCGCTGGTGTCGATCGCCTCGAGCACGTAGGAGGCCTCGACCACGTAGGCCTGCAGCTCCCGCGGAGTGGGCAGGAGGGCGGGCGTCTGGGCAGCCTGGATCGGGCGCGGGCGTCCAGCCTCCGGCTGCGGGCGTCCAGCCTCCGGCTGCGGGCGTCCAGCCTCCGGCTGCGGGCGCTCGCGCACGAGCTCCTGCGGCTGAGGCCGCGCGCTGGGGATCGCGCTGGGCGCCTGGCTGCCAGCCTGGCTACCAGCCTGGCTGGGAGGCGGCGAGGTGCGGGCCATTCGCGGGGGCTGAGCGCGCAGGCCGACGCCGAGCAGGACCCCGCAGCCCAGCAAGAGCCCCGCCGCGACCAGCTGCGACCACAGCAAGGGGCGAGCGGGAGCAGGGAAGGGGAGCAGCTCGCCCGCCGCGGCAGCCGGCGCGGCGGTCTCGGCCGCTCCTGGGCCCTGCACCGCTGGGTCTTGGGCGGCGGGCGGCCCCTCAGGCAGGGCCGCCAGGACCGCGTCGGCGAAGCCGGCGCTCAGCGCGGGCGTCGGCGAAGCGCTGACGCGCACCTCGTGCAGGCAGGCGGCGAGGTCCTGAGCCAGGTCGGCGTTCTCGCCGATCACGCTCAAGTGTTCGAAGAGCTCGAGCGCGTCCGCAGGCAGGCGCGGCAGCACGTCGTGGATCATGTCGCGGACGTCTTGGGGAGACTTCACAGGGCACCTCCTTCCAACTCGAGGTCTGGGTGGGTGAGGGGGGACACGAGCTGGCGCAGCTTGCCCAGCGCGCTGCGCTGACGACTCTTGACGGTCCCCAGGGGGAGCTCGAGGGCGGCCGCGACCTCCCGCTGGGTCAGGCCGCCCCACATGGCGAGCACGATCACCTCGCGCTGCTCGGCGGGGAGCGCGCGCAGGGCGTCGTCGACCTGGGCCGAGGCCTCGCGGCGGGCCACCAGCTCGGCGGGGTCCTGACTCTCCGACAAGCCCGGGAGCCGGGTCACGGCGCGCTCGGCCACCTGGCGACGCCGCCCGTGGTCGTGCGCGACGTTGAGGGCGATCCGCGCCAGCCAGGTGCTCAGGCGGTAGCGCTCGTCGTAGCGGCCGAGGGCCTTGTAGGCGCGCAGGAAGGTCTCTTGCAGCAGGTCCTCGGTCGCGTGGCGGTCGCCGGTCTGACGGAACACGAGCTCGGCCAGGAAGCTTTGCTGAGCCAGCACGATCTGGCGAAACGCGTCTCGCTCGCCGCTCAGCGTGCGGCGAACCAGCTCGGATTCCAGCGCTCGGGCGCGTTGTTGGGTCAGCGTCTCCCCCTTCCTCTGCTGGGGTATACGGCGAAGCGTCCCGGTCGGATCGGATCTTCGCAAGCCGATACCTCCCAGCGCCTTGTAGACCTGCGCCGAGCGCGCCCCGCGGGGCCAAGTCCCCTGCGCGCAGAGCCCGCGAGGCACCCAAACGCGGATATAGTGCGCGCCCCTTTCAAGAGGAGACGAACATGGGTAAGTCCCTTCCCTACGACGCGAAGGCCACGCTCGAGACCAACGCTGGCACCTTCTCGGTGGCGCACCTGGGAGGTTTGACGAAGGCAGGCGTGGGGCACGTGGACAAGCTGCCCTACTCGATCCGGGTCCTGCTCGAGAGCTGCCTGCGCAACTGCGACGGCTTCGTCGTCACCGAGGACCACGTCAAGGCCCTCGCCAACTACGACGCCGCCAACGTCGGCGAGCAGGAGATCCCCTTCAACCCCGGTCGCGTGGTCCTGCAGGACTTCACCGGCGTCCCGGCCGTCGTCGACTTCGCGGCGCTCCGCTCCGCCATGCAGCGCATGGGCGGCGAGGTGAGCAAGGTCAACCCGCTGATCCGCGCCGACCTCGTGATCGACCACTCGGTGCAGGTCGACGCCTACGGCAGCGCTGAGGCGATCAAGATCAACTCGGAGCGGGAGTTCGAGCGCAACCAGGAGCGCTACGAGTTCCTCAAGTGGGGCCAGCAGGCCTTCGACAACTTCCGCGTGATCCCCCCTGAGACCGGGATCGTGCACCAGGTCAACCTGGAGTACCTCGCGGGCGGCGTGCTCCAGGGCGAGTTCGGCGGCGAGACCTTCGCCTACCCCGACTCCCTGGTCGGCACCGACAGCCACACCACCATGATCAACGGCCTGGGCGTCGTCGGCTGGGGCGTGGGCGGGATCGAGGCCGAGGCCTGCATGCTCGGCCAGCCGATCTACATGCTGATCCCCGAGGTCGTCGGCTTCCGCCTGACCGGCAAGCTGGCCGAGGGCGCGACCGCGACCGACGCGGTGCTCACGATCACCCAGATGTTGCGCCACCACGGCGTGGTCGGGAAGTTCGTCGAGTTCTTCGGGCCTGGCCTGGACGACCTGCCCCTCGCCGACCGGGCCACGATCGCCAACATGGCGCCCGAATACGGCGCGACCATGGGCTTCTTCCCCGTCGACCAGAAGACCCTCGACTACATGCTCCTGAGCGGTCGCAGCCACGACCAGATCGAGCTAGTCGAGAAATACTGCCAGCTCAACGGCCTGTGGCGGGACGAGAGCCACGACATCGCCTACAGCGCGACCCTCGAGCTCGACCTGGGCGAGGTTCAGCCCAGCCTGGCCGGCCCCAAGCGCCCCCAGGACCGCGTGCTCCTCAGCGACATGAAGGGCGACTTCCACCTCCTGACGAACGAGGGCCCGCTCAAGGATCACGAGAACGAGCCCCAGACCTTCGAGTTCAAGGGCGAGCAGGTCACCCTCGGCAACGGCTCGCTGGTGATCGCCGCGATCACCTCGTGCACCAACACCAGCAACCCGGCCGTGATGCTGGCCGCGGGCCTCGTCGCCAAGAAGGCGGCGGCCAAGGGCCTCAAGGCCAAGCCCTGGGTCAAGACCTCGCTGGCGCCGGGCTCCAAGGTCGTCAACGAGTATCTCCAGGAGGCGGGCCTCCTCGACGACCTGGAGAAGATCGGCTTCTACACGGTCGGCTTCGGCTGCACGACCTGCATCGGCAACTCCGGCCCGCTGGACCCCGAGATCGTGAAGGCGATCCAGGGGGGCGACCTGGTCGCGACCTCGGTGCTCTCGGGCAACCGCAACTTCGAGGGTCGCGTCAGCCCGCACACCCGCGCCAACTACCTGGCCAGCCCCCCGCTGGTCGTGGCCTACGCGCTGGCGGGCACGGTCGACATCGACATGAACAACGAGCCGCTCGCCCATGACTCGGCCGGCCAGCCCGTGTTCCTCAAGGACGTGTGGCCGACCAACGCGGAGGTGCACGAGGCCCTGACCCAGTCGGTCACCCGCGAGCAGTTCCTGGAGAAGTACGCCGACCCGACCAAGGGGCCCGAGGCCTGGCAGAAGCTGGCCGCCAGCGGCGGCGACGTCTACGGCTGGAAGGCCGACTCGACCTACGTCCAGGAGCCGCCCTTCTTCGTGGACATGCCCCTCGACGTGCCCACGATCCAGCCGATCCAGCGGGCCCGCTGCCTGGTCAAGGTCGGCGACTCGGTCACGACGGACCACATCTCTCCGGCCGGCCCGATCGCGCGCAACACGCCTGCGGCGGACTACCTCGAGTCGCTCGGCGTCCAGCCCCGCGACTTCAACAGCTTCGGCAGCCGCCGCGGCAACGACCGGATCATGACCCGCGGCACCTTCGCCAACATTCGCCTGCGCAACCAGCTCGCGCCGGGCACCGAGGGCGGCTGGACGACCTACTACGGGCCGGATGAGGACAAGGCCGGGGCGATCCCCGGGCTGCCCTACGACAGCGAGAAGTCGCCCAAGGGCGGCGAGGTCGCCACGATCTACGACGCCTCGGTCAAGTACCAGAAGCACCGCGTGCCCCTGATCGTGCTGGCCGGCAAGGACTACGGCATGGGCTCGAGCCGTGACTGGGCGGCCAAGGGCACCTACCTGCTGGGCGTCAAGGCCGTGATCGCGAGCAGCTACGAGCGGATCCACCGCAGCAACCTGATCGGCATGGGCGTGCTGCCGCTGCAGTTCAAGGACGGCCAGACCCACGAGAGCATGGGGATCAAGGGCGACGAGTCCTTCTCGATCTCGGTGGACGACACCCTCGAGCCGCTCCAGGACGTCGAGGTGACCGTGTTCGGCGCCGACGGCGCCAAGAAGAGCACCTTCAAGGTCACCTGCCGGATCGACACCCCCGTCGAGGTCGAGTACTACCGCAACGGCGGCATCCTGCACACGGTCCTGCGCCGGATCGCCAAGGGCGAGTAGCCCCCCTGAGGAGCCAGCCGCCCTCGAGGGCTCAACGAGGAGGCCCGCCGCGCGGCGGGCCTCCTCTCGTTCCGGAACGACGAGAGGCCCGCCGAAGGGCGGGCCTCTTCCCGTCGATCTCCCTCTCCGGCTAGAGCGGACTCGCCACGATCGACTGCTGGTTCGCGTAGTAGGTCTTGATCGCGGCTGGGAACACGCGAGCGACCCAGGCCACCCCGATCCCCACGATCCCGATCAGGATGATGGTCTCGGTCATCGACTGGCGGCGGAGAAAGGAGAGCTTGCGGCGGCGCATGGGAGACCTCTCGTGGGGTAGGTGTCGAAGATCGCTAGATACCACGCCGCGTGCCGCGCCCTAAGCTCTTAGGACCACCCCAGCGTCCGTTTCCGACAGTTCTTTTTCGTTTCGTTCGTTTCGGGTTTGAGTCGAAATGTATCCACTGGGATCCTTTCATTGAGATGATAAGGACCTAAATCCCGAAAAATGGCTTCATCCCGTTTGGCCCGGACCATGCAATAGAGCTCAACGTCGACGACGAAAGCGTCGGACTGGAAAAAGGAATCAACGCGGCTCGACCTGGCGGCAAGACGGACCCAAGCGCTAATGTAGTGCCCCCTGTCCGTAGCAGCCGTTGGCTCGAGTCGATAGTTGCCTCAAGGGTCGTTTGAAACAGCGGATCGTCGGAAGCGATCCATCGCACGTTCGGGAGATAGCCATGCTTGCCAAGTTCACTCGCAACAAGAAGAACCGTCGTGGCCAGGGCATGACCGAGTACATCATTATCGTCGGTCTGATCGCCATCGCGCTGATCACCGCGGTGACCAACTTCAAGGGCGCGCTCGACGGCGCCTTTGGCGCGGCCACCAACGAGGTCAACACCAAGGTCACCGGCGCCATCAACGGCGGCCAGGGCGGCTAAAGGTCCAAGCTCCTTGGAGCGCAACAGCGGCACCAGGACCCTCGCATCGAGGGGCCGGGTGCCGCTTGTGCGTGCCTGGGCGCCTGACGGATTCGTCGAGTTTGGAGCTAGTGCTGCGCGATCGGGCGAGCTGAAGTGCAGATCGAAGAGATCTTTCGCCTCGCCAATCTGGTGGTGTTGTTCTTGACGCTGATCGTGGCCTCCTACACGGATGTCACCCAGCGCAAGGTCTACAACTGGACCACCTATCCCGCGGCAGCTCTGGGCCTGGCGCTGGGCTACCTCGCAGCTGGGGTAGGCCAGGCGCCGTCACTGGCAGGTCCCGGAGTCGGTCTGCTCGACCGCCTCGCCGGCCTCGGGCTCGGCTTCGGGATCTTGTTCGCGTTCAACCGAGCGCACGATGCGCGCGCCGTCGGCGTGGGCGACGTCAAGCTCATGGGCGCGATCGGCTCCCTCGTGGGTGCCTACCTGACCCTGTGGGCCCTGTTCTGGGGCTCGCTCGTCGGCGCTGTGATCGCCGTGTGGGTCCTCCTGGGACAGGGCAAGCTAATGCGTGGAGTCGGCCGCAGCTTGATGGCCGCGGTCCGACTGAGGCGCTCGAGCCCGCCGACCAAGTCGCCCACCCCCTCTGGGGAGGAGGGCGCCGAGGGAAGCGAACCCGAGACGCCGCCAGAGCAGCAGCGCATTCCCTATGGCGTCGCGCTGGCCTTCGGG
The DNA here is from genome assembly GCA_937911525.1 of uncultured bacterium. Taxonomy (GTDB): domain Bacteria; phylum Planctomycetota; class J058; order J058; family J058; genus NORP233. The sequence goes on along the minus strand of CALDQK010001026.1, from coordinate 1,845 downwards.
ACCATGGTGGCGTGGTTCCTGCACGCTCCGTCCACCGGCTGGTAAGGAAGAGAGCGGATGTCGAATCCTGGTCTCCCGATTTCGAAGCGGATCTGGCAGCGGATCTCAGCGGGCGCGCAGCGCGTGCACTCCGACGAGGAGGGCGCCGCGCTGGTCGAGTTCGTGATCATCTTCCCGATGCAGCTGATGCTGACGCTGGTGATCATTCAATACGCGCTGCTGGTGCACGCCACGCTGGTCGTGACTCAGGCCGCCCAGCGCGGGGCGCGCGCGGCCGCGGTCAGCGACCTGGCCCAGGGCGTCAACCTCCAGACCTCCGCCGTGCGGGCGGTGGCTCGCACCGTCGCGGCGATCACCCCGGTCGAAGCCGCGGGCAGCTTCTCGCAGATCGGCAACGTCCCCAACCCGGGGGCCGCCGGCAAGCTCCAGTGGGAGGGCTCGGGCGGGATTCCGCCTGAGCGCGAGCAGGAGGCCTACGCGCTCCTGCGCCGCGTCGACGTGCAGCGCCAGACCTCGGGGCCGGACCACGGCCTGGTCTCGGTCGCCGTCGAGTTCGACTACGTGATGGTCATTCCGGTCGGCGGGCGCACGATCGCGCTGCTCAATCAGGCTGCAGGCGCCTCGAGCGGCGACCGCGGCGGGATCCCGACCTTCACCGTCAAGCGGGCGGGCTTCTTCATGGCCCCCTGGCTGGTGCCGCCCCAATGAGCCGAGCCACGCTGAAGCAGCGCCTCTCCGCTGAGGCGCGCCGGGTCCACGGCGACGAGGAGGGGAGCACGATCGTGTTCGCCGCGATCACGCTCTTCACCCTCGCGCTCTCGATCCTGTTCGTGTTCCAAATGAGCCTGGTCTCGGCCGACCGGCTGCAGATCCAGGCCGCCGCCGATGCCGCCGCCTACTCGGGCGCCCAGGTCGAGGCCAACTCGCTCAACTCGATCGGCCAGATCAACGACGGCATCGCCTACGTCAACTACATCCTGCTCCGCTACATGGTCGACACCGTCGTCTACGTGGGCACGCTCCAGCAGTACGAGATGTGGACCACCCCCGCGACGGGTCAGTATGGCTACGTGCTGATGGGCGAGCGGGAGGGCCGCGCCCGCATCCAACACGCTGAGAACCAGCTCAACCAGAAGTTCCAGGACGGGGCGCGCTGGCTGGTCGACATGCACAACGCCGCGCGGATCGTGATGGCCTCGACCCCGCAGATGGTCGAGAAGACCGCCCTCGCGGTCGCGGGCACCAACGGCGCCACCCACCTCGCGATCTCGGAGGACGTGCGCCAGGCCTTCCAGATCGGTGACTCAGCGGGGATGGGCTTCACCGAGAACGCCTACACCTCCGACCGCAACGCCTTCACGCCGGCGCTCTATACCCGCTACGAGAAGGTCGGCGTTCCCCAGATCACCAACGCCACGAACAACCGCAGCCAGACCGAGCAGCAGGAGCTCCCCTCGGCGGGCTGGTTCGACAAGCGCACCGGTCGAGTCACCGGCGAATACAGCCAGGTGCGGATCTGCTGGAACCAGAAGGACTGGGACCACTACGGCAACTCCGGCGGCTCGCCGCACGTGGGCTCTCCCTACGCCCAGTTCGGCCAGAACTCGCCCAACGCCCACTGGCACTACGATCACCCGCACTACGACATCGACCCCATGACGGGGGCCCCGATCCTGCTCACGAACCCAACCCACGACGTGGGCCACCGCAACGACGACCCGATTCACAACCAGGCCAAGGACAGCTTCGCGGCGGACCCGCACCACGCGGTCCACCCCTGCACGACCTGCATGCTCTACCAGGGCGCCAACCCGCGCCCCAACGGCGGGCGCTCGCTCTACGCCG
>CALDQK010001025.1 GCA_937911525.1 uncultured bacterium | reverse complement strand
CGGTCGTCGGTCTCGGTCTCGGTCTCGGTCTCGGTCGTCGGTCGTCGGTCGGTCCCGGTCGTCGGTCTCGGTCGTCGGTCCGCTGACTTGGGTTGTTAGGCTCGCAGCACGATGCTCCGCTCCTTCGCTCTGGTCTTGCTGCTGGCCGCGCCGCTCTGGGCGGGTGAGACCCCGCCACGCGCGCTCGAGCTGAACGAGGCCGGCGCCAAGCTCTACGGACGAGGCGACTACGAGGCGGCGCAGGGCCGCTTCCGCGAGGCCTACACCCTCGCACCCGAGGACCCGACGATCCGGCGCAACCTGGCCTACTGCCTCCTCCGCCTGGGCGACCAGCTCCTGCTGCGCAACGACCCTGGCCGCGCCCTGCGCGACTACGGCGAGGCCGGCAGCCTGATCCCCACCGACTGGGCGCCGCGCTTCCGCGAAGGGCTGGCGCTCTTTCGGGCGCGGCGGGACCGGGAGGCGGGCACGACCCTCGAGCGAGCCCTGGCGGATCACCCCGAGCGCGTCGACGGCTGGGAGCTCCTGGCGCTGGTGCGCTACCGGCTGGGCGAGAACGCGGCCGCGATCGAAGCCTGGGAGCGGGCGCTGCGGCTCGACCCCAAGAACGAGCGCCTCAGGCAGGACCTCGCCCGCGCCCGCCGCGAGGAGCGGGTCGAGGGGCAGCTCTTCCTCGACCAGAGCACCCCCCACTTCGCGATCAAGTACGACGGCGCGCGCGACGCGGCGCTGGGCAAGCGGATCGGGACCCTGCTCGAGGAGGCCTACCGCGTCGTGGGCGGGCTCTTGGGCCGCTACCCGAGCCAGGAGCTCGCGGTCGTGGTCTACCCCGGCCAGACCTTCCGAGCGCTGACCGGCAGCCACGCCTGGGTCGGGGCCCTCTACGACGGCAAGATCCGGATCCCCGCCAAGGGCCTGGCCCAGGCCCCGGCGGCTTCGCTGCAGCGGCTCCTCCGCCACGAATACGCCCACGCGCTCCTGCACGCCCTGGGCGGCCCCAAGCTGCCAGCCTGGCTGCAGGAGGGCTTCGCGCAGCTGGCCGAGGGGCGCGCCGCGGCCAGCGCGCTCAGCGAGCTGCGCCAGCTCGGCGGCCAGGTGCCGAGCCTGAGCGAGCTCAGCCAGCCCTTCAGCGAGGTCAAGGAGGCCAAGGAGGCCAAGCGCCGCTACGCGGCGGCCTGCCTGTTCTTCCACCACCTCGTGGCGCAGCACGGCATGCCGGCCGTGGCCGCCGCCGTCGAGGCCATGGGAGAGGGGAAGCCCGCGGACGCGGCCTGGCGGAGCGCGACGACCCGCACGCCGGCGGAGCTGCACGCGGAGTGGCTCGGGACGCTCCGCTAGGCGGCTAGAGGTTCTGCTCGACCTCGTCGGCGAGGGCCTTGGGGGCGAAGGGCTTGGGCAAGAAGCCCACGGCGCCCTCGACGCCGATCAGGCGGCGCCGCATCTCCGCCTCCGCGTTGCCGCTCACGAAGAGCACCCGGACCTCGGGGTCGATCTTGGCCAGCTCGTGGTAGGTCTCGACCCCGTCCATGTCGGGCATGCTCATGTCGAGCACGACCAACGCGATCGCGGAGCGCAAGCGCCGGTAGGCCGCGACGCCTTCCCCGCCGCTGGCCGCGACCAACACCTCGAAGCCGCGCTGCTCGAGCGCCTTGCGGCAGAAGGTCCGCACCACCTCGGCGTCGTCGATCACGAGGATCACCGGCCCGCTCGAGCTGGGGGTGGGGTCCGGCTTGGACAGGTCGGCGGGGACCTCGCCCGCCGCCGCGCTCCCGCTGGGGAAGTAGACCCGGAACAAGCTGCCGTGCCCCACGTCGCTCTGCACGAGGAGCGCGCCGCCGTGGCCGCGCGCGATGCCGAGCACCGCGGCCAGACCCAGGCCTCGCCCGCTGCGCTTGGTCGTGAAGAAGGGGTCGAACACGCGGGTCAGGGTGGCCGCGTCCATGCCCTGGCCGGTGTCGAGGACCTCGATCCAGGCGAAGCGCCCTTCGTGACTGGGCGGGAGGATCCAGTTGCCGCTCCCGAAGGGGTCGACGAACTCGGCGCCGGTGCGAATCCAGACGGTGCCGCCCTCCTCGCCGCAGGCGTCCGCCCCGTTGAGCACGAGGTTCATGACCACCTGCTGCAGCTGGCTGACGTCGACGAGGGCCTGGGGGAGCTCGACCCCGAGGTCGAGGCGCAGCTCCACCTTCTTGGGGGTCAGCGAGTTGAGCAGCTCGCCCATTTGCTGGACCTCGTGGGAGAGGTCGGTCGGCTCGAGGGAGCGCGAGCCCTTGCCGCTGTAGGCCAGGAGCTGCTGGGTCAAGGCCGCGGCGCGCTCCGCGGCGCTCAGCAAGGCGTCCAGGCTGGCGCGGGCCGGGTTGGTCACGGCGAGGTTCAGCTCGACCTGGAGCAGGTGGGCGTTGCCGATCACGCCCGTGAGCAGGTTGTTGAAGTCGTGCGCGATCCCGGCGGCCATCACGCCGAGGCCCTCGAGCTTCTGCGCCTGGAGCAGCTGGAGCTGGAGGCGCTCTTGCTCCGCGACGGCGGCCCGACGCTCCGTCTGGTCCTCGACGAACACGATCAGGCGGTCCGCCCGCCCGTCGGAGCGGCGCAGGGCGCGGGTCGAGACCTTGCTCACCACGATCCGCCCGTCCTGCGTCATGAAGCGCTTCTCGAGCTGGTAGCCCTCGCGCTCGCCCGCGAGCACGGCGTCGAAGAGCTCTTGCTCGGCGTCGAGGTCCTCGGGGTGGGTCAGCTGCTGCCAGGTGCGCTGCAGGAGCTGGAGCCGGCTGCAGCCGAGCAGGCGGGCCAGGACGTCGTTGACGGTCGCGAAGCGCCCGTCCGGCCGGATCATGGCCGTGCCGTCCTTGCTGAGGTGGAAGAAGCGGCGGAAGCGCTCTTCGCCCCGGCGCAGCTCCTCCTCGACCGCGAGGCGCTCGAGCTGCGAACACAGCGCAGAGGCGAGCAGGTCGACCGAGTGGTTGATCTGATCGCTGAAGCCGCGCCGCCGGTGCTGGCCGCTGTAGAGCAAGCCCAGGAAGCGGGCGCTCCCCGCCTTGAGCGGAATCGCCACACAGGCGCGCACCCCTGGGGGGAGCGGAGCCTCCCCCACCCAGGACTCGCCGCCGAGGTCGCGCGAGAAGAGGGGCTGATCGTGGCGCAGGCGACTCAGCAGGCCGTTGAGCTTGCTCGTCCGGTGCCCTGCCACGAAGGGGGCGTTGGCCTGCCCCGCGGTCTGGATCAGCTCGACCTCGCCCTCCTCCAGGATCTCGCCCAGGAGGGCCGACTCGAGCGAGAGCGCGGCCATGGCGTGCTCGAGGCAGCTCGCGATCTGGGTGACGACGCGCAGCCGCAGGCTGCGGAGCTTCTCCGTAGTCGTCCCTGGAGCTGGGGGCCTCATTCCCTAGGTTTAGCCGTGGGGGGCCTTGCTCGCCCGCGCAAAGGGGAGCGAATCAGGACAGCCGAAGGACATAGGCCTTCCAGGCCGCCTCGATCTCCTCCATGGGCTTGTTGAACAGCTCCTCGAAGAGCTTGACCGGGTCCTGGCCGCCGACCTTGGTCTGCTCCCAGTACTCCTTGAAGCGCTTCTTGCCGCCCTTGGTCCCGTTGATCAGGAAGTAGATCAGGCTCCAGGCGTGGGCGTAGTGCAGCGCTCCGAACTGGCGCTGCTCCATGCGGATCAGGTCATGGAGCTTGACGTAGCTCCCCGACTGGATCGCGCGCTTGACGTGGGCCAGGCGCCCCTTGGGGATCGCGCCCGTCTTGAGCCGCTTGCCCTGCGCCTTGCTCGCCTCGAAGAACACCGCCAGCCCCTCGATCAGCCAGATCTTGGCGCGCCACATGTTGCGCCCCAAGACCAGGCCCTGGAACTGGTGCGTCCCCTCGTGGAAGAGCGTCGAGAGGGTGCCGCTCTCGCCGGTCTGCTTGCCGTGGTAGCCGACGATCTTGCGCCCGTCGTAGAAGCCCCCCACGCCCGCGCCCTTGCCGGTGCGGGACATGAACTCACGCTGGCTCGCGTAGAGGTGGATCGGGAAGGGGCGCGTGATCTCCTGCTTGAACACGAAGATCCGCTTGAACTCCTCGCACATCAGGTCGAGGGTCCGCGCGAACTTGGCGACCTCCGCCTCGTCCCCGTTCGAATAGAAGTCGTAGTATTTCGAGGCGTAGGCCACCTTCCAGCGGCCCGCCTGCTTGTTGCGCTCCAGCTGCGCGTCCCGCTCGGCCTTGCTGAGCTTGGGCTGGCCGACCTGCCCGCCCAGGGGCCGGTTGCGCCCGACCCAAGGGAAGCCGCGCGCCCGCCCCGCCTGGCGCGCGCCCTTGGCTGGCTTGCCGGCCTGGCGCCGCGGCTCCTCAGCGCGGGCGCCACCGCCCTTGCCCTCCTGCTCCTTCTCCAGCGCCGCGGCGGCCTCCTGGGTGATCCAGCGGCCCTCGACCTTGACCAGGCCGGACTCGTACTTCTCGTATTCCTCCTGGCTGACCCACTTGTCCTCCCAGCGGACGTAGCCCTTCTGGCTGAAGTAGTCGGCCTCGGTCACCCAGCGACCGTTGAGGCGCCGATAGCCGAGCTCCCAGCGGGCGTCCTCGTGGTCGCGGTCGATCTGGATCGTCTTGTGGAAGCAGTCGACGGCCTGCGGGTGGAGGCCCTGGTCCTGGGCCCACACCCCGAGGGCATACCAGCCCTTGGCGTCGGTCCCGCGCAGCTTGTCGCGGCGCCGCTCGAAGGTCTGCTGGACGTCGCCCTCGCGCTCGATCCGGGCGATATCGGCCCGCGGGACGGTGTAGACCCCGCCCAGGGTCTTGATCTTCACGTAGCGCGGGGTGTCGGCCACGATCTTGCCGCGCAGGCGCCCGCCGTCGGTCTTGTAGATCACGTCCTGCGCGAGGAGCGCGGCGGGGATCAGCAAGAGCGCGAGCAGCAGCGCGATCGTCGACGAGCGGCGCATGGGAGCCTCCTCTCCAGAGGGAGGAGATCCTAGCGCTGGCCGCGATGGCTTCGGTCAAACCAGCGTGAAAGGCGCCAGAGAAGAGAGCCGGCACACGAAGAACGGCCTCCAGAGAGGAGGCCGCTGTCCTGATTCTCGACGTCTCGGGTTGGGCGATACAGGACTCGAACCTGTGACTCCACGGGTGTGATCCGTGTGCTCTACCAACTGAGCTAATCGCCCGAGCGGCCCAAATCATACCCAAGATGGCCCCGGCGCCAAGCCTGGCTTGCCGTTAGTTTCGTCCCAGGAGGACCCCATGCGAAAGCTCGCGATCCCCGCGCTCCTGGGCGCTCTGCTGCTGCTCATGAGCATTCCCCTCGCCGCCCACGACGGCGCCCCTGGCCACGCCCACGGAGGTCGCCCCGGCGCGAGCGGTCGCTACACCCTGGCGCGCTTCGACGCCCGCGCAGGGGAGGTCGAGGTCGCCGACCGGGCCACGGGGCGGATCTTCGCCCTCTCACTCGGCCGCAAGGAGTGCGCCATGGTCGACCCGCTCCAGGGGACGATCGTGACCCAGGCGCTGGTCGAGGAGGAGGTCAAGACCTCGGGCGGCGCCGCGCCCGCCTGGCCCGTGCGCGACGACCAGAGCGGGGAGCGCTTCACCCTCTACAGCGACCCCAGCGGGCACCTGCTCAGCGGGGGAGCGCCAGCCGTGTTCGACGCCCAGACGGGGCGACTGCACTGGCTCCGCTCCGCGGGGCAGCTGACGGTCCTCGACGCGGTCGAGGGCAAGCGCACCCTGCGCACCCTGCGGGCCACGGACGCCGTCGGCCTCGTGGCTCGCAACCGCGCGCTGCGCCTGCGAGACCAGGCCCGCGTCGCGCTGCTGCGGATCGCGGCGGCCCAGAGCGTCTACCACCAGCGGGCTCAGCGCTTCGGGACCCTCGAGGACCTGCTGCAGGCCAAGCTGCTCTCGCCCGCCGAGGTCAGCTGCGAGGGCTATCGCCTCTGGAGCGCTCCGGCCAAGGAGCGAGAGGCGCAGCAGTTCCTGGCCTGCGCCAACCCGACCTCCAAGGGCGGGCCCGCCTACGCCCTGACCGAGGCCGGCCAGCTCTACGTGAGCGAGGCCGGGATCCCCCAGGACCCCGCCGGCCAGCTCCCGCCCAGCGCCAGGCCCTACGACCCCGCCGAGCGCAGGCCCGAGCCAGGGAAGCCCCGCTCGCGCCTCCCTCGCTGATCTGAGCCTGAACAGAGGCGCCTCGACGCGCTAGACTCGCTGGACCGAGACAGGAGCCCACATGAGCGAGCAGGAGACCCAGGTCGAGACGCCCGTCGTCAGCCTGACCGAGAACGCCCAGCGCATGGCGCGCCACTTCCTCGAACAGGAACCCGCCGGCCGTGCCCTGCGCGTCGGCGTGACCTCGGGCGGCTGCTCGGGCTTCGAGTACGTGGTCAAGATCGACGACCGGACGGACGAGGACCTCGTCCAGAGCTACGACGACCTGAACGTGGTGATCGACCCGGTGTGCGTGCCCTTCATCAAGAACGCGGTCCTCGACTACCAGGACACGATCGGGCACGCCGGCTTCGTGTGGACCAACCCCAACGCCACGAGCGACTGCGGCTGCGGCAAGTCCTTCGACGCGGACGTCTAGAGCCAACCCCTGAAGATCCGCAGCCTGCCCGACGCCCGTCAGGCCTGCTCCTTCTGCCCCAAGCTCTGCCGGCACGTCTGCCCGGCGGCCCTGGCGGAGGGCAACGAGCAGGCGACCCCGACCTTCAAGCAGCAGGTCGCCCTCCAGGCTGCCGACGGCTCGCGCCCCCTCGACCGGGAGCGCGCCCGTGTGCTCTACAAGTGCACGGACTGTGAGGGCACGGTCCCTGCCTGCCGGCACCGGATCTCGGTCGGCGGCTCCCTGCGCGAGGCGCGCGTCGACGCCGTGCGCAAGGGCGTCGCCCCGGCCGAGGTCGAGTGGCTGCGCGCTCGCTTCGCCGAGCACGACTCGCCCTACGCGGTCGACCTCCAGCGCCGCGCCCAGAGCGGTCGACCGCGCGAGGGCTGCACCGGCGTCGTGCCGGCCTGCACCTCGCTCGTGCACCAGCGGGGCGAGTTCCCCCGCGTGATGCGCCTGCTCGACATGAGCAGCGAGGAGGTCACGACCGCGCTCCCCGACCCCGGCTGCTGCGGCTACCCCCTCGACGCCGCCGGCCTGCGCGACGAGTTCGTGGCCCACGCCAAGCGCGTCGCCAAGTCCCTCGAAGGCTACGGGCGCCTCGCCGTCCAGGGGGCGGCCTGCGCCTGGACCCTGGGCGTGCGCTACCGCGAGCTCGGCGTGCGCGTGAAGCCGGAGGTCCTGCCCCTGGTCGACCTGCTCG
>CALDQK010001024.1 GCA_937911525.1 uncultured bacterium | reverse complement strand
GGGCGCCGAGCCCGAAGGGCAGCTCCATGTGGAAGCCGCCCGCGTGGCGAGCCAGGTTCGCGACGCCCCAGGCGATCAAGAGCAGGCCGGCGGCGACCGCGGCCAGGCGCTGGAGCCCGAGCAGCTGACCTGCGTTCTCGATCCCCGCTCCGACCAGGCCCGCCAGCGCGCCCAGCAGGCCGAGCGTGATCAGGCGACCCAGGTGGTAGAGCCCGTGCGCGAGGGCCGCCTCCCGGCGGCTCGCGCCGAGGGGAGCCACGCCCGCGGCGACCAGGGGCCCGCACATGCCGAGGCAATGCAGGCTGCCGAGGAAGCTCGCGACCAGGACCGCGCCGAGGAGAGGGATCACAGCTGAGGGGGTCTCTTCGTCTGGGGGTTAGATGTCGACGTCGCGCTTGAGGGTGAAGCGGTCCTCACCCCGCTTGGCTTCGAGGCGCACCTCCCAGCGCCCGGGGCGGCGCAGGGGCAGCTCGGTCGTGTAGACCCCGGGGGTCTCGGTCGCGCTGAGGGTCGCGCTAAGGGTCTGCGCCGCGCGGGCCTTGTGGAAGGTCACCAGGCTGAGGGTCGCGCCCTCGAGGGGGCGCTGCTCCTTGTCGGCGAGGCGGATCTCGATCGCGCGCCGGCCCGAGCGGAGCTCGCTGGCGAGGATCTCGGCCTGCCAGCCGAGGGCCTCGTTGAGCGCCCGCTGAGCGCGGGTCGCGTCCCAGGCGATCGCCTTCTGGTAGTAGTCGGGCTCGGCGACCGAGCTCGGGTCGCCGCTCGCGATCATCATGAAGGCGATCTGGACCCCCGAGGAGAGGAGCAGGACCGCGACGACCGCCAGGCTCCAGCGGATCATGGCGCGCCGCTCCTCGGCGGGCGTGACGGGGGTGGGGGCTTCGTCGTTCATGCTCACTACTCCTCCGGGCCGAGGACCAGGCCCTCGCTCACGGTCTCGAAGTCCTTGCCGTCGGAGACCTTGAAGCGCACCTTCAGCTGGCCCTTCCCGGCGTAGGCGTCGCGCGGGAGCACGACGAACACGTTGCTGATCTTCAGCTCGCCCGGCTCGACGTCGAGCGGGTTCTCGGGCGCCACGAGCTGGGCGCCCGCGGGCTCGAGCAGCTCGATCGTGTAGCTGCGCGGCTCCTCGCCCTGGTTGCGGACCTTGAGGCGCATCTGGTTGCTGATCTCACCGCTGGGCAGCACGGCGTAGGGCTTGCCCAGGCCGCGCAGGAGGGTGACCTTCGCGCTCTGGCGCCCGCTGAGCCCCATGAACAGACCCGAGAGGAGGAGCACCAGGGCCACGCTGTAGATCAGGACCCGGGGCCGGACCACGCGCTGCGGCTTGCCCTCCTCGAGGTTGGTCCGCGAGCCGTAGCGGATCAGGCCGCGCGGCTTGCCGACCTTGTCCATGATCGCGTCGCAGGCGTCGATGCACTGGGTGCAGTTGATGCACTCGAGCTGGAGGCCGTCGCGAATGTCGATCCCCGTCGGGCAGGTGATCACGCAGGCGCCGCAGTCGATGCAGTCGCCCTGGACCGGCTCGGCCGGCCCCGAGGCGTGCGCCTCGCCCTCGGCCAGCGCGGTCGCGGGCTCGCCCGCCGCGCGCTCGACGACGGGCAGCGCCGTGGGCTCCTTGCCCTTGTTGCGCTTCTTCTTGGGCTTGCCGCGCGGCTCGCCCCGGCAGCGGTCGTAGCCCACGATCAGCGAGTTGTCGTCGAGGAGCACCGACTGGAAGCGCCCGTAGGGGCACGCGATCAGGCAGGTCTGCTCGCGGAAATACATGAAGTCGAAGGACATGGCCGCGGTCACGCCCAGCACGACGAGGAAGGCCGTCGGGTGGGAGAAGGGCGAGCTCGTCATGTAGCCGATCAAGGCCTTCCAGCCGACGAAGTAGGCCAGGAAGGTGTGCGCCAGGAAGGCGCTGATCAGCACGAAGACCACGTTCTTGAGCACGCGCCGGGGGCTGCCCCCCTCGCGGTCGATCTTCTGCTGCTGGGCGAAGTTCCCCTCGAAGAGCCGGTCGAGGGGCCGATAGAGGAACTCCATGTAGACGGTCTGCGGACAGGCCCAGCCGCACCAGACGCGCCCGAAGAGCGCGGTCAGCAAGAACACCGTCACGAACACGCTCAACAAGAAGAGCATCAGGAGGGGCGTGTCGGTCGGCACGAAGGTCGTGCCGAGGAGGGTGAACTCGCGGTGCAGGATGTCCAGCAGGATCGCTGGCTTGCCGCCGATCGTGATGTGGGGCAGGGCGATGAAGATCACCATCAGCCCGTAGGCCACGATCCGCCGGGCCGTGAGCAGCTGCCCCTTGGAGAGGCGCGGGCGGATCCAGCGGCGAGTGCCGTCGCTGCGCAGGGTCGCGAGCACGTGCTCTTCGGGCTTGAGCATCGTCCCCTTGGGGTCGTGCTCGCTCGGGCCGCTCGCGGCGGCGCTCTCGGACGCGGTCGTTTCGCTCATTGCTTGATTGCTCCGCGTCGTCGGGGTCGGGCGCCAGGCTCCCCGTCGCCTGGCGCCGGCCCTGGCGGCGCTACTCCTCGAGCTCTCCTTCAGGGGCCTTGGGGTTGGGCGGGTTGGTCCCCACCAAGGTCGTCACGTAGGCGGCCAGCTGGCGGACGGTGGTCGGGTCGAGCTCCTTGCCCCAGGCCTTCATGCCGGTGCCGGGGCGTCCGCCCTCGTTGATCGTCTTGTAGATCGCGATCGGCTTGCCGCCGTGGATCCAGTAGTTGTCCGTCAGGTTCGGCCCGATCTGGCCCTGACCCTGCGCGGCGTGGCACTGGGCGCACTTGGTGGCGAACACCGTGGCCGCGCCGCTCATGGAGGCCTTGTCCTTCGCCAGGGTGCGCAAGCCCTCGTCGTCGACGGGGTTCTTGAGCGCCTCCTCGGCGCGGACCTTCGCCACCGCCGCCGCGTCGCTCTGGTACTCGTCAGCGACGAGGCGTCCCTTGGCGGCGTGGAAGTAGACGGCGTAGAAGGGGCTGAACAGGATCGCTAGCCAGAAGATCGCGCTCCACCAGCCCGGGAGCGGGTTGTCGTATTCCTGGATCCCGTCGTAGTTGTGATCGAGGAGCACGTCCTTGCGCTCGCCCTCGGGGCGAGCGTGGCTCCCCTCCTCCTTGATCGTCTTGGCGCTCATGCCCGCGCCTCCTCTTCGCTGGTTTCCTTGTCGCTGGGGTCGCGGTCGCTAGGGGGGAGAGGGCCGTCCTCCCCCTCGAGGGGGAGGTTGGCGACCTCGTCGTAGTCGCTCGACTTGCGGCTCATGACCCGCCAAGCGATCAGGAGGAAGGCGCCGAGGAAGATCATCAGCGCGATCTCGGGGTAGACGGCCAGATCCGCGCCGCCGACGACGTCTCGCAGCTTCATCGGGCCTCCGTAACGCCAGCCGAGGTGGTGGCCGGGGCGGGCGCCGGCTTGTTGATGTCGGTGCCGAGGCGCTGCAGGTAGGCGATGATCGCCACGACCTCCTTGTCCTGCATGCTGGCCACGATCTTGGCCCGCTTGTCGGCGTCCTTGGGCGCGATCTGCTCGGCGAGCTCGCTCGCGATCTTGGTCGCCTGGGTCTTGGCCATCTCGGAGCCGACCTTGACGGCCTCGCCGTAGGGCACGCCCAGCATGGCCATGGTGTTCACCCGCTCCTGGATCGCAGGGAAGTCGATCGCGCGGGTGAAGAAGTGCCGGTAGGGCGGCATGATCGAGCCCGGCGTGACCTTGGTCGGGTTCTCGAAGTGCTCGTAGTGCCAGAGGTGGTTGTACTTCTGGCCGACGCGGTGCAGGTCGGGGCCGATCCGTCGCGAGCCCCACTGGAAGGGCCGGTCGTAGACGAACTCTCCCGGCTTGCTGTATTCGCCGTAGCGCTCGGTCTCGGCGACCAGGGGCCGGACCATCTGCGAGTGGCAGTTGTAGCAGCCCTCGGCGATGTAGATATCGCGCCCGTAGAGCTCGAGCGGGGTGTAGGGCTGGACCGAGGCGATCGTGGGCACGTTGCTCTTGATCAGGAAGGTCGGAATGATCTCGAAGAGCGAGGCGCTCACGACCGCCAGCAGCGTCAGGACCGTGAAGCGCGCCGGGAGGGCCTCCCAGACGCGGTGCCACTTGGCGTCCGCGAAGCGGCCCAGGTTGAAGAAGGGCTCCTTGCGGGGGTTGCGGCCCTTGCGCCAGGGCGAGGGGTCGTGGTCGCCGGTGGGGGCGGTCCAGGCGCCGAGGGCCGGGGCCTGGAAGGTGGGCTCCTCGTAGGTCTTGGGGCGAGTGCTCCAGGTCATGACGAGGTTGACCAGGCACAGCAGGGTGCCGGTGATATAGAGGACGCCGCCGGCGGCGCGCGCCCAATACATGGGGATCAGCGTGGTCACGGTCTCGACGAAGTCGGGGTAGACCAGGCGACCGGTCGCGTCGAAGGCGCGCCACATGAGGCCCTGGGTCAGGCCCGCCGCGTAGATCGCGATGATGTAGAGCAGGATCCCGACGGTGCCGATCCAGAAGTGGATCTCCGCCAGCTTCTTGCTCCAGAGCTTGGTCTGGAAGATCCGCGGCATCAGCCAGTAGGCCATGCCGAAGGTGATGAACCCGTTCCAGCCGAGGCCGCCGGCGTGCACGTGGGCGATCGTCCAGTCGGTGTAGTGGCTGAGCGCGTTGACGCTCTTCACCGAGAGCATCGGGCCCTCGAAGGTCGACATGCCGTAGAAGGTCACGCCCACGACGAAGAACTTCAGGATCGGGTCGGTCGCGACCTTGTGCCAAGCGCCGCGCAGGGTGAGCAGGCCGTTGATCATGCCGCCCCAGCTGGGCATCCAGAGCATGACGCTGAAGAGCATGCCGAGGGTCGAGGCCCACTCGGGCAGGGCGGTGTAGTGGAGGTGGTGGGGGCCGGCCCAGATGTAGATGAACACCAGCGACCAGAAGTGCAGGATCGAGAGCTTGTAGCTGAAGACCGGCCGCTCGGCTGCCTTGGGCAGGTAGTAGTACATCAGCCCCAGGAAGGGCGTGGTCAGGAAGAAGGCCACCGCGTTGTGGCCGTACCACCACTGCATGAAGGCGTCCTGGACGCCCGCGTAGGCCGAGTAGCTCTTCATGGCGCCGGCCGGCAGGGCCAGGTTGTTGAAGATGTAGAGGATCGCGACCGTGACGATGCTGGCGATGTAGAACCAGATCGCGACGTAGATGTGTCGCTCACGGCGCTTGAAGATCGTGCCGAACACGTTGACGGCGAACGCGACCCACACCACGACGACGGCGAGGTCGATCGGCCACTCCAGCTCGGCGTATTCCTTGGCTTGCGTGAAGCCGAGCGGGAGGCTGACCGCCGCCGAGGCGATGATCGCTTGCCAGCCCCAGAAGTGGAACCAGCTGAGCCCCTTGTGGAAGGTGGGGGTCTTGAGCAGGCGCTGCATCGAGTAGTAGCAGCCGGTGAAGAAGGCGTTGCCCGCGAACGCGAAGATCACGGCGTTGGTGTGCAGCGGACGCAGTCGCCCAAAGCTCAGCTCGGGCAGGAGGTTCAGCCGCGGCTCGGCGAGCTGGATCGCGATGACGAGGCCCACGAGCATGCCCACGACCCCCCACACGATGGTGGCGAGGAGGAAGGCGCGCACGGGGGCGTCGTCGTAGCTGAAGCTCTCCATGTTGGGCGCCGCGGCGGCGCTCGACGGGGACGTCATGGAAGGGGGCCTCTCAGGGACGAACGGGAAGCTGGGCCGCCGCGGGCCTGGCTGGCCGGGACGGCACTAGGTCAATATGGGTAGAGAATGGGGGGTCGGAATGCGGCAAAGAGTCGCGTGAGGCAAGGTGTCGCACCTCGCCTCACGCTTCGTGACTCGCTCGCTACATGTCGGGCCGGGCGGGCGCTGAGGCGCGCAGCGAGAGCGCGCGCAGCAAGTCGTCGCTGGTCAGGATCCCGACCGGGTGACCGCCCGAGATCACCGGCAGGGCGTTGCAGTGGTTGCCGACCATGAGCTGGGCGGCCTCCTCGACGGGCGTGGTCGGCTGGACGGTGGCCAGGGGGCCGCGCGTCATGACCTCACCGATCGTGATGTCGTGCAGCTCGAGCCGGCGCTCCGAGTTCTTGAGCGTCGCGCGCACGATGTCGCGGTTGCTCACGATCCCGCGCAGCTGGCCGCGCTCACAGACGAGCACGTGGCGGATCGCCTGCTCGGCCATTTGCTCGACGGCGGCGAAGAGCGGCTCGTCGGGAGCGACCGTGATCAGGTTCTCCGTCATCCAGTCCTGAACCGTGGTGCGTTGGTGCGTCATCACCTGGGTCTCCTCTTCAGCCTGGGGGTTAGTGGGCAGCGCCTTCGTCGAGTGGGGTGAAGGTCCACTGCTTGTGCTTGCCAGCCAGGTCTTCCAGGCAAGCGAGGACGCGGGCGGCGTCGACTCCGGTCACGATCCCGATCGGGTGCTCGTCCTCGTCCACGACCACGCAGCGGTGGGCGCGGGCTCGCACGAGACGCTGGCAGGCCTGGCCGAAGCTGACGTCCTTGGAGCAGGTCGGCGCGTCCTCCCGGACCGCGTCCATGAAGGAGGTTCCGGCGTGGCGCGCTGCCGTGAGACGGGCCAGGGTCACGACGCCGAGGAAGCGCCCCGCTCCGTCCACCACCGGCGCCCCTTCGCTCGAGATCTCGAGCAGGCGAGCCTCCGCGTCGGCCACGTTCAGATCACTGCTGAGGCAGACCGGGTTGGGGGTCATGACGTCGGCGACAGTGAGGTCTTGGTAGCGAATCATGGCGTCCTCCGGTCACCCCTTTTGCAACGCCTGTGCCATCGGCCCGGCGCCTTCAATCCCTTACCCTATCAGGCCCGAAGGGAGCCGCCCGTCACGCGTACGCGACCTGCCCGAGGCGCATTCTCAGGCGCGTGACACCGCGGGGATTCGAGCCGGCTAAGCCTCGTAGCCACGGGCGCGGCTCCGGCGGCCCACCGTTTGCAACCGGGGTGGGCCTCTCCCCGGAGCCCCTATGGACGCACCCCGCCCTGCCCGGATCCTGGTCCTGGACAACGAAGAGTCGATGGTCGAGGTCATCGCGGACTCGCTCGAGCGAGACGGGGCCCTCGTCGTGACCGGCTTCACCTCCTCCGCGGACGCGCTCGAGGCGCTCGAGCAGGACTCCTTCGACCTCCTGATCACCAACCTCTGGATGCCCCGCAAGACGGGCCTGCAAGTCTTAGAGGAGGCCCGCCACCTGCGCCCCGAGATGCCGATGCTCGTGGTCACGGGCGACCCCACGCGCGAGAGCGCGGGTCACTGCGAGCGCCTCGGGGCCTGCGGCTACATGCTCAAGCCCTTCCTGCCCGACGAGCTCCAGACGCGGGTCCTCGCGATCCTGGCCGCGGCCGCGGAGAAGCGGTCGGGTTAACGTCGCCCCATGCAACGCTCCCCGGAAGTTCAGGAGGCCCTGCTCGGCCTCGTCGACGAAGCGTTCCTCTGCTGGGTCGTCAGCGACGCGGAGGGCCGCCTCCTCGGCGGCGCGGGGCGCCTGGCGGGGCGCCTGGTGTCCGACCTGCTCGGGTCGACCTGGAGCGAGGTGATCGGACACCCCCTCGCCCCCACGGCGAGCTCGGAGCGCGTCCGCGCTCCGGGTCCCCTGGGCGAGGTCCCGCTGCGGCTCCACCACCGCCAGCTCCGAGACGGCTCCCGCCTGACCCTGGTCGTCGACCAGAGCGAGCTCCAGGCCGCGGAGGAGTATGCGCGCGAAGCCACGCGCCGGCTCGGGATCCAGAAGGACGCCCTCGACGAGCACGCGATCGTGGCGATCACCGACCGCCGCGGGCGGATCACCTACGCCAACGACAAGTTCTGCGAGATCAGCGGCTACTCGCGGGCCGAGCTGCTCGGCCAGGACCACCGGCTGCTCAACTCGGGCCACCACCCGCGCGAGTTCTTCAAGCGGCTCTGGGCCACGATCGGCAAGGGCCACACCTGGCGGGGCGAGATCTGCAACCGCGCCAAGGACGGCTCGCTCTACTGGGTGGACACCACGATCGTGCCGATCAAGGACGCCGAGGGGCAGGTCGAGGAGTACGTCGCGATCCGGGCCGATATCACCGATCGCAAGGACTTCGAGGCCTCGCTGGCGCTCCTGGCCTCGCTGGTCGAGGCCAGCGAGGACGCGATCGTGCGCGAGAGCGCCGACGGCCTGATCACGAGCTGGAACCCCGCCGCTGAGCGGATCTACGGCTACAAGGTGGGGCAGGTGCTCGGGCGCCCGATCGAGGAGCTCTTCCCCGACGCGGCCGGCAAGACCGAGGACCGTCAGGGGGCGCTCGAGATCGCGCGCTCCAACAGCGCCGGCCAGCAGCTGGTGGTCGCGGAGACGATCGCGCCCGTGCTCAACGACGGCGAGGTCGTGGCCTGGGTGCGGATCAGCCGCGACGTGACCCAGCGCAAGCAGCTCGAGGAGCGCCTGTCCCAGGCCGCCAAGCTGGCGGCCCTGGGCGAGCTGGCCGGGAACGTGGCCCACGAGATCAACAACCCGATCGGGATCGTGAGCGGCAAGGCGCGCCTGCTCCTCAGCGGGCGGCACGAGCTGAGCGAGAAGGTCCGCGGCGAGCTGGAGAAGGTCGTCGCCCAGTGCGACCGGGTCGGGCGCCTGACCCACGGCCTGCTCGACTACTGCCGCCCCTCGATCAACCCCCGCGAGCCCCTCGACCCCCAGGTCCCGCTCGGGAAGGCCCTCTCCCTGGTCCGCTCCAAGGCCGAGCGACGGGGGGTCAAGGTCTGTGAGCAGCTCCTCGAGGAGCGGGTCCTGGTCGAGGCCAACGGGAACGAGCTGGAGCAGGTGTTCCTGAACCTGTTCCTGAACGCGATCGACGCCATGCCCCAGGGCGGGGCGCTCGCGGTCGAGAGCATTCGGACGGCCCGGGAGGGGAGGCCCGGGATCGAGCTCCAGGTCCGCGACACCGGCGACGGGATCCCCAGGGAGCTGCTCAAGCGGGTGTTCGAGCCCTTCTTCACGACCAAGGGCGTCAAGGGGACCGGCCTGGGGCTCGCGATCTGCTACGGCCTGATCACCAACCACGGCGGCGCGATCGAGGTCGAGAGCGAACCCGAGCAGGGCACCGCCTTCAGGATCTGGCTGCCGGAGGTCGAGAGGTAGTCGACTAGGGGTTAACCTGCGCGCCGAGGAGGACTCGGGATGCAGGCGCGGATCCTGATCGTGGACGACGAAGAGGGCATGCGAGAGGTGTGCGCCGACACACTCGAGCTGCTCGAGTCGAGCGTCGAGGTCGTCCAGACCGGAGACCCCCTGGAGGCCGAGAAGATCCTCGCCGACCAGGCCTTCGACCTCATGATCTCCGACATTCGCATGCCCGGCATGGACGGAGTGACCCTGCTCGGCAAGGCCCGCGAGCACGACCCCGACCTGCCCGTGATCATGCTGACCGGCTTCCCCTCGGTCGACACGGCGGTCGCCTCCATGAAGCTGGGCGCGGTCGACTACCTGACCAAGCCCTTCCTCCCCGACGAGCTGCTCGCGACGGTCGAGCGCTTCCTGGACGAGCGGCGCCTGCGCGACGAGAACCGCCTCCTGCGGCGCCAGCTCGAGACCCAGCGCGGGCGCTTCGGCGCCCTGGTCGGTGACTCGCCCGCCATGCGCAAGGTGTTCGACGTGATCGAGCGCGTGGCCGACACCGACGTCGACGTGCTGATCCTCGGCGAGACGGGCACGGGCAAGGAGCTGGTCGCGCGCGCCCTGCACGAGCGCAGCTCCCGCAAGTCCGCCCGCTTCGTCCCGGTCGACTGCGGCGCGATCCCCGAGAACCTGCTCGAGAGCGAGTTCTTCGGCCACGAGAAGGGGGCCTTCACGGGCGCCGGCAGCCGCTCGATCGGGCTGCTGGAATACGCCCACCAGGGGACCTTCTTCCTGGACGAGCTGGGCGAGCTCCCCGCGCTGCTCCAGGCCAAGCTGCTCCGCTCGCTCCAGGAGCGCAAGATCCGCCGCGTCGGCGGGCGAGCCGAGATCCCCGTCGACCTGCGCGTGATCGCGGCCACCGGGCGAGACCTCAAGGCCGAGGTCGCGGCCGGGACCTTCCGCGAGGACCTCTTCTACCGGGTCAACGTGGTGACCGTCGACCTCCCGCCCCTGCGCGAGCGCGGCGACGACGTGCTGCTCCTCGCCGAGCACTTCCGCGGCCGCTGCGCCGAGGAGATGGGCAAGGACGTGGGCGCCTTCTCGCCCGAGGTGCGCGAGATCCTGCGCGAGTACCGCTGGCCGGGGAACGTGCGCGAGCTGCAGAACGTCGTCCGGCGCGGGATCGCCATGGCGCGGGGAGACCAGGTCAGCGTCGACGACCTCCCCGACCACCTCGTCGTCAACGCCGGCGGCACCCTGGGCGAGAGCGCCGAGGGCGAAGAGCTCGGCTTCTTCGACCTGCGCAACCGGCGCCTGGCTGCCTTCGAGGCGGACTACCTCGCGCGCAAGCTCGAGGAGCACGGCGGCGACGTGACCGCCGCCGCCAAGTCCGCCCAGATCCCGCGCGGGACCTACTACCGGCTGATGAAGAATCACGGGCTCAAGGCAGCCGACTTCCGCTAGGAGCGGGCGCGGGCGCCTGCTCGTGGGGCGCCCGCTACTTCCACTCCAGCTCCCCGCTCTTCATGACGAGCTTCGGCAGCAGGCCGAGGGTGCGGGCGCCTCGCGACGCGGCGGGGGCCAGCTCGACCGCCCGCCAGCCCGCTTCGCTCTTGACGAGCCGCAGGGCGGCCTCGTCGCCGCAGAACACCAGCGCCGCTCCGTCCGCGAAGGCCAGCGCCGGGCGCTCCTCTTGCTCCAGGCTCGGCAGCGCGGCCTGCAGCTTGCGAAGGGCGGTCAGCTGCTCCGCCTCGGCCTCGGTCAGCGAGCTCCAGCGGCCGCTGATCCAGCAGCTCTCGACCGCCTTGCGGAAGGTCGCGGCGTCCCACTTCGCGAGCGCCGCCTCGCGCTCCTTGGCGCGCTCGTAGCAGCGCTCCCAGTCGACCAGGCCGAGCTCGTCGCGCGCGCCGAAGCGGCGCCCAGCCAGCGCGTCGACGAGCCGCGCGCTCCGCTCGAGCAGCTCCCCGAGCTCGTCCTCGCCGAGGCGCTTGGCGAGGGCCTCGCACTGCTCGGTCTGGTCCTCCAGGTCGTCGGCGATCTTGTAGAGCAGCTTGGTGGCCGTCTCCCAGGTGCCGAACAGGCTGCGCACGCGCTTCAGCTGGCTGCGGCTCCCCTTCAGCTCGCCCGCGTCCTTGCGCAGCGCGCGCAGCTGGCCGACGACCTCGACGCGCGAGAGCTTGGGCTGCACCCACTCCAGGGCCTGGCGCTGCAGCTCGGCCAGGCGCGCCGCGGTGTGGATCAGCTCCATGCGCTGACCGAGCGGGCAGCGCTCGAGCTCGAGGTCGCGGGTGGCCTGCTCGAGCTCGCGCAGCGCGCCCTCCTCGCGGGCCAGCTTGCGCAGCTCGCGCGCGGTGTCGAGCAGCTTGGGCGCGCTCGCCTCGAGCAGCTTCTCCAGCGCGCGGAGGTCCTTGCAGGCGCGGCGATTGATCTTCGGGGCCGGCTGCTTGGGCTTCTTGCGCGCGCTCCCCTTGCCCCCGACCTGCTTGCCCTCGATCCGCACCGCGCCCTCGATCACGACCATGCCGAGGGTCACGAAGTCGCGGTAGATCGCCCCGGCGAGGGGAGCGCGCTGGCGCTGCTCCTTCCAGGCCGTGTGGAGGGCCGCGAGGGCGGCGTCCGCCGCGGCGCGGGGGCTGACCTCGTCGCGGCGGCTCGCCTCCTTGTCCGCCCGCTTCGCCGGCTTCGCGGACTGGCTCGGCTCCCCGCGCACGACCTTGCTGACCTCGCGCTGCTCGACCGTGACTTCGCCGAAGCGCTGCTTCACGCGCAGGCGACCGTCGGGCAGGCGGGTGACTTGGCCCGCGAGGGTTCGCCCGTCGCGGAGGTGGACGACGTCGGCGCTCGCGACGGCGGCGGAGGCGAAGACGAAGCCAAGGCTGAGGCTGAGGATCGTGGGCTGTCGGCGACGGGTCATGTTCTCTCTCTCCTTCTCGTGTGCCCTGAGTGGGCGAGGAGAGAGAGCGCAAGAGAGCTGCCGACACGAGCTGCTTGAAGTTGGGCGAGCCAGCTGTCAACTCCGGAGCGATCGTCCCGGCGTTTGGACGTATAAGCTGGAACGCTAGCTATAACAACCGCTTACGCGCGCTGTAACGCGCGCCCATTCCACCGCGTGGAGCGCCCATGAGCACCGAGACCGCCTTCGCCGACATGCACGTGGCCGAGCCGGAGCTCGCCGCGGTCCAGGCCGACATGGACGCCTTGCGCCAGCGCTGGAGTGAAGCGGGCGACGCCGCCGCCCGCCGCGCGGTCCTCGCCGACTGGGACGAGCTGCGCCGACGCCTGACCAGCTGGAGCTCGCTGACCAACCTCCGCTTCCAGCAGGACACCCGCGACGAGGCCGCCAAGGCCGCGCGCGACCGCCTGGACGAGCTGCGCCCGCAGCTGCAGGACCTCGAGGTGAGCTTCAAGCGCGAGCTGCTGGCGAGCGAGCACCGAGGCGAGCTGGAGCAGAGCTTCGGCGGGCAGGCCTTCGCGCTCTGGGACGCCGACGTGCGCTCCTTCGCGCCCGAGCTGAAGGAGGACCTCGTGCGCGAGTCCAAGCTCGGCGCCGACTACACCGCCCTGCTGGCCTCGGCCAAGCTCGAGCTCCAGGGCGAGACCCTCAACCTCTCGGGCCTGCTCAAGCACGCCGAGAGCCCCGAGCGCGAGACGCGCCACGCCTGCCAGGCGACCTACTGGGGCTTCTTCGCCGAGCACGCCGAGGAGCTCGACCGGATCTTCGCCGAGCTGGTCGAGCTGCGCGCCGGCATGGCCCAGACCCTCGGCCTGCCGAGCTTCACCGAGCTGGGCTACCTGCGCATGTCGCGGGTCGACTACGACGCGAGCGACGTCGAGCAGTTCCGGGCCGAGGTCCGCGAGGAGCTCGTCCCCCTCTGCCAGGACCTGCGCCGCGCGCAGGCCGAACGCCTGGGCGTGGACGCGCTCCGCTACTGGGACGAGGCGGTGCACGACCCCGCCGGCAACCCGGCGCCGCAGCCCGACTACGAAGGGATGCTCGACGCGGCGGAGGCCATGTTCGGCGAGATGGGCGGGCTGGGCCCTTTCTTCGCGCGCATGCGCCGCCAGGGCCTGCTCGACCTGCAGAACCGCGAGGGCAAGGCCGGCGGCGGCTTCTGCACCAGCTTCCCGGTCTACGGCGTGCCCTTCGTGTTCGCCAACTTCAACCAGACCAAGGGCGACGTGCGCGTGTTCAGCCACGAGGCCGGCCACGCCTACCAGAACTACTCGAGCCAGTCCCAGCCCCTGCTCGACTACCTCTGGCCGACCAGCGAGGCGGCCGAGGTCCACAGCATGTCGCTCGAGTTCCTCACCTGGCCCCACATGGAGCGCTTCTTCGGCGACGACGCCGAGCGCTTCCGCCGCGTGCACCTGATCGAGAGCCTGCTCTTCCTCCCCTACGGCGTGGCGATCGACCACTTCCAGCACGAGGTCTACGCGCG
>CALDQK010001023.1 GCA_937911525.1 uncultured bacterium | reverse complement strand
ATCGTGCGGTTGAGCAGGCGCGCCAGGTCGCCCGTGGCGGCCACGTCGCCGGGGCGGAGCTGGAGCGCGCGCCGGTAGAGCTCGACCGCGTCGTCGACCTGGCGGAAGCGCGCGTAGAGCTCCGCCAGGCGCAGGCAGAGCGCGGGGTCCTTCAGCCGCTCGCGCAGGCTCTCCTGCCACTGGCGGCGCGCCGCGGCCAGGCGCCCCGACTTGGCGAAGGCCTGCCCCAGCTCGAGGTAGAGCTCGAGCTCCTGGGGGTGGTGCACGAGGATCCGCTGGTACTCGGCGATCTGGGCGTCGGTCGCGTCGAGCCGCGCCAAGAGCGCCAGCAGGCGCCGGCTGAGGGCCAGGTCCTGGGGGAAGTCGCGGCAGGCGGCCTCGAGCAGCTCGCGGGCCGCAGCCGGCTGCTCGGCGGCCTCGAGCACCTCGGCCAGGAACTCGCGCCGGCCGAGGTCGGCGGGGCGGGCCTCGGCGTCGGCGCGGGCCTGGGCGATCAGCTCGTCCAGCTTACCGGCCCGCCGGTGGATCGCGAGCACCCGCGCGCGCAGGTCGCGCGCCAGCCAGTTGCCGCGCCCGGTCAGCTCGATCGCCTCGCGGTAGGCGCCCAGCGCCTGCTGGATCTCCGCCCGCCGCTCGTGGAGCTGGCCGATCTCGGCCAGGACCCGGCAGCGCTGGGCGGCCTTGCTCCCGGCCAGCTCCTTGGCGCTCGCCAGCTCGGCCAGGGCCTCCTGGGTCAGCCCGTTGTCGGCCATCAGCCGAGCCGACTCCAGGCGCGCGCTGAGGCTCTTGGGCGAGAGCTCGGCCAGGGCGCGGAAGGCCGCCACGGCCTCCTGCTTGGCCCCCGCGGCCAGGGCTGCCTCCCCGCGGCGGCGCTGGATCCCGCCCAGCAGGCGCCGGTCGCGGGTGGCCTCGGCGGCCTGGCGCAGGAGCGTTAGCGCGGCCTTGGGCTCGCGCAGGCGCAGGTGGAGCGCGCCGCGCAGGGCCAGCCACGAGGCGCGCTGCTTGGCGTCGACCTTGGCCTCGGCCAGGAGCTTCAGCGCCTCGTCCCGCCGGTCGACCCGGGCATAGAGCCGCGCCAGCACGACCCGCGCGGCCAGGTCGCTGGGGTCCTTCTCGCTCGCGGCCCGGTAGTCCTCGACCAGCGCCTCGAGGGCGTTGTTGGCGACCGCGGCCTCGATCAGCTTGTCGAAGGCCCAATCGTGGAAGGGCTTGCGGGCCAGGTAAGCCTGGTAGCGCTCGACGGCCTTGGCCGCGCGCCGGGCGCGCTCGTCGGGCTCGGGCTGCGCCAGGGCGACGCCGCCGGCCAGGCCCAGCGCGATCAGCGCGCAGGCAGTTCGCTGCGTCCAGCGCTGCATTCGTCCTCCGGATCTCGCGCGGGAGAGCGGTGCTGGCTGCTCCACGCGCGAGGGCGCATTCTGAGGCTCAGAGCCGTCCCGTCTAGGGGATATCTACACGCTCGGGGCGGGCTCTGGGTTCCCACCGGGCAGCACCAGCAGGAGCGCCGGGAGCAGGATCAAGTCGGCCGCGAGCGCCACGAGCATCACCACGACCGTCAGCAGGCCGAAGTGGACGTTGGGCGTGAAGGAGGCCGCCGCGAAGGTCGCGAAGGAGAGGGCCAGCACGCCGGTGGTCGCGATCAGGGCCGGCCCCGTCCCCGCCAGCACCTCCCGCAGGGCCGGCTCGACGGCGAGCCCCTGCTCGCGCCAGCGGCGGTAGTCGATCAGGAAGTGGATCGTGTCGTCGACCGCGATCCCCAGGCACACGCTGCTGACCAGCACGGTCCCGATATCGATCGGCTGCCCGATCAGGACCAGGAGCGCGGCGCCCACGGCGGGCGCGATCACGTTGGGGACCATCGCCAGGGCGCCGAGCTTCAGCGAGCGGAGCAGCACGACCAGCAGCAGCGAGACCAGCGCCAGGGCGCTCAGGATCGAGCCGAAGTAGGTCGACACGATCGCCTGGTTCATGCCGGTCATGAGCACGGTCTTGCCGGTCACGTCGGCGTCGAGCCCCAGCTCGGCCGCCTTGGCGCGC
Organism: uncultured bacterium; assembly: GCA_937911525.1. Classification (GTDB taxonomy): domain Bacteria; phylum Planctomycetota; class J058; order J058; family J058; genus NORP233. The sequence continues at coordinate 3,273 of CALDQK010001023.1, read as the reverse complement.
ACCTCGTCCACGCGCGCCGAGACCCGCTTGCTGCCCGACAGGGTCCAGAGCACGTTCAGGCGCACGCGCCGCTTGTCCTCGTCCATCCAGGAGTCGACCTCGTTCTTGCGCGGGGTCGCCACCGTGTAGCTGGCCAGGGACTGGGCCACGCCGGGGGCCGTGTCGGGGATCCGGTAGCCCTCGGCCTGCTCGGGGAACCACGCCCGCCGCACGTCCTTGACCAGGTCGACGACGCTCAGGACCTTGGTCACCTTGGGTTGGGCGCGCAGCCACTCGGCCAGGGCGTCGACCTTGTGCAGGAAGGCCGGCTCGAGCGCGCCGTCCTCGGCCCCCGAGTCGATCGCGAGGTCGATCCCGGCCACGCCGCCGACGTGCTCCTTGATGCGCAGGGTCGCCTGCTTGAGGGGCACGTCGTCGGCGAAGTACTCCATCGTGTCGGAGTTGACCTCGTTGCGCGAGGCGAGCGCGATCGCGGCGACGAGCCCCAGCGCGGAGCCGACCACGATCGGCCAGCGCGCGCGGCCGAGCAGCGCGCAGCACTGGACCCAGAAGGCACCTGGCGCGACCTGGGGGTGCCCTTCGTCCTCCTTGCCTGGAGCGGCCTCCGGGCCGGCGGGCCCGAGGCGGACGCGCCGCAGGACGGGCGGCAGGATCCCGACCGAGAGCACCCAGGCGGCCATCGTCCCCAGGCCCGCCAGGACGCCCAGCTGTCCGATCGGCGCCAGGTCGCTCAGGGCGAGGCTGAAGAAGCCGAGCGCGGTCGAGAGGCTGGTCAGGAAGGTCGGGAGGAGGTTCTTGCTCAGGCTGGCTTCGGCCGCGGCGCGCGTCGCCAGGCCGGCATCGATCCGCTGGCGGTAGGTCGAGAGCAGGTGGACGCAGTCGGCGACCCCGATCGCGATCAGGATCGGGGGGACCATGGCCGTCAGCGGGTTGAAGGGGATCCCGAGCGCGCCCGCCAGGCCGAAGGTCACGAGCACGGTCAGGATCAGGACCAGGAAGGTCAGCGCGACCGCGAGCAGCGAGCGGAAGAGGAGCGCGATGACGCCCGCCAGCACGGCCAAGAGGAGCACGCCGACCCGGCTCAGGTCGCGCTGGCTGATCGCCTTGAGCGTGGGCGGGATCACCGCGCTCCCGGCCAGGCCCAGCTCGAGGCCCTCGGCGCGCAGGGGGGCCAGGGCGGCCTCGGCCTGCTGCAGCAGCAGCGCGTAGTCCTTGGCGTCGCGCTCTTCGCTGGTGGGGCGCGCGCTCAGGCGCGCGAAGACCAGCGCCGTCTTCAGGTCCTCGCTGACGAGGTAGCCGCGCGGCAGCTCGTGGGTGCGCGCGATCTGGGCCCGCGCCTCGAGCCCGGGCGGGTCCACGCCGAGGAGCGCGTCGACCCGCAGCTCGTCGTTCTGGTCGCGGATCCAGTCGAAGGTCGCCAGCGAGCTGACCTTCTCCACGTCGGGCAGCTCGCCGAGCAGGTCGGTCAACCTCCCGAGCACCTCGACCCCGCGGGGCGTGAACACGCCCTCGGGCAGGGTCACCACGCAGGCCAGCACGTCGTCGTTGCCGAAGGTCTCCTGGAAGGTGTCGAAGGCTTGCAGGTGCGGGTCGCTGGCGCGGAACCACACCCGATAGGTGAAGGCCTGCTGCAGGCGCGGCAGCCCGAGCAAGGTCAGCAGGAGCGCCAGCGCGAGCGGCGTCAGCAGGCGTAGAGCTGGTCGAGGCGCTCGTGGCACTGGATCGCGAGATCGGCGGGGGCTTCGGCGAGGGTCACGAGGCGGCGCTGGCCGGCCTCGTCGGTGAACAGGGTCAGGGGGACCTGGCGGTAGCCGCACACCGCGCCGCGGCGGCCGCCGGTCTTGAGCACGTGGACCTCGTAGAGGCAGGTCAGCTTGGTCGGCCAGGTCAGCTGGATCGCGAGGAAGTTGCCCAGGCTGTAGTGGCAGAGCCCCTCGCCGCGCCGCTCGAGGGGCTGGAGCACGTGCGGGTGGTGCCCGACCAGGAGGTCGAAGCCGCCGTCGAGGAGCTGGTGCGCCAGGGCCCGGGTCGCCGGCTGCGGGAAGTGGTGGAACTCGTAGTCCCAGTGGGGCAGCCCGATCAGGTGCTGCCAGCCGGCCGCGGCCTTGCGCGCGCACCAGTCGACGGCCGGCAGGTCGACCTCCTCCAAGGGCCGGTCCTCTCTCGCGAAGGGGCGCCGGTTCATCCAGTGGGTCCAGGCTACGACCCCGAGCCGGAGCCCCTCGTCGAGCACGACCTCGTCGGCGTCCGGCGCGCCCGCGCGGCAGCGGCCCAGCGCGCGCACGCCCAGGCGCTCGAGGGCGGCCAGGGTCTGCTCGTAGCCGCTGCGCTTCCAGTCGCCGGTGTGGTTGTTGGCGAGCGAGAGGTGCAGGCGGGCCGGGTCGAGCGCGTACTCCTCGAGCAGCGCGCTCAGGTAGTGCTCGGACATTCGGAAGCGGAAGCCCACGATCGGGCGCGCCTGCCGCTCGCGCGAGGTGATCGGCGCCTCGAGGTTGCCGAACACGGCGTCGGCGGCGCGGAACACCTCACGCACGGCCTCGCTCGTGGTCGGCAGCGCCTCCTCGTACATGCAGCACAGGTCGCCGAAGAAGAGCAGCCGCCACACCTCGTCGTCGCGGTAGACCTCGAAGCGCTGCGAGAGGGGCTCCCGCGGGACCCCGCTGTGGTTGCGCAGCGAGGGCCGCGCGTGGAACACCGGCCACAGCAAGGTGTCCAGCAGCGGGTAGCGCGTCGCCATGGGGGCTAGCCTATCGCAGCCAGCCGGCGGGGCGACGCCTGGTAGGCTTCGGCCATGGCGGGTTGGAAGCTCCTGATCGTCGGGTTCCTCTGCGCGGCCCTCTCGGGCTGCATGACCTGCTTCGACATCGCGACCCACGGCCCGCGGGCCTTCGGCGGGATGCGCTTCTTCGGCGGGGTCGCCGAGGAGACCTTCGCCGCGGCCCAGGTCGAGCGGCCCTACGAGTACGCGACCCGGGGACCACCGGGAATGGGCAGCGTGGTCTCGATCTTCTTTCCGCTCTGCGTGATCGATCTGCCGCTCAGCCTGGCGCTCGACATCGTGCTCCTGCCGGTCACGATCCCAGCCGAGGTCGGGAGGGCCAACCGGAAGCGCTAGTCGCGGCCCAGGCGCTTGGCGACCGCGGGCGTGAGCGCCAGGGTCAGGAGCACCCGCGGGGGCTTGGTCACCTGGGTCGGCACGTAGGCGGCCGCGATCAGGCTCAAGAGGCCCGCGCCGCTGCCGGCGCCGACCTCGAAGCCCGCCGCGGTCGCGGC
>CALDQK010001022.1 GCA_937911525.1 uncultured bacterium | reverse complement strand
ACGGCGGCGGCTACGAGTTCGAAGACCTCGAGTGCCCGGACCCGACCTTCTTCGGCAACCCCTTGCCCAAGGGCAACGTGGTGTTCGTGATCGACGCCTCGGGCTCCATGAGCCCCAGCGATCGCGAGGGCCAGCAGGCGCGCCCCGACCGGATCGGGTTCGCCAAGCGCAACCTGGCCCAGGCGATCCGGGACCTCGACGACGAGGCCCACTTCACGGTGATCGCCTACAACGACCGCGTGTTCTACCGCTTCCGCGAGAAGAACGCCCACGACGTGTGGCAGCCGCGCTTCGAGCAGGCGACGAGCGAGAACAAGAGCGCCGCGATCCAGTGGGTCAACCGCCTGGCGGCTCAGAACAAGACCGCGACCAGCCAGGCGCTCTTGCACGCCTTTCACGTGCTCGCGCCGGGTGAGGGCGAGACCAAGGTCGTGCTCCTGACCGACGGCGCGCCGACGCCGCGCAGCGGGGGGCGCGACACGCGCGCGGAGATGAACCGGATCTTGCAGGAGGTCGGCGACTACAAGGCCGACTGGCAGCTCGACACGATCGGCTTCTATCAGGAAGGCCAGAGCCCCGGGCAGCTGGAGACCTTCCTGCGTGACCTGGCGCAGGGCCGGGGCGGGACCTACACGCCGGTCTACGTGCAGCAGCGCGCCACCGCGGGGAGGAGGTAGCCGTGGGCTGGGAGGACCACCTCGACGAGTCGGAGGAGGACGACCTGCTGGCCGACTTCAGCGACCGGCGCAGCAACGTGATCTACGTGATCGACAGCGACGCCGAGGGGGACGCGAGCACCAAGCGCGAATACAAGAAGGCGATCGAGCTGGCGAACGAGACCTTCGTGAGCTGGGGCCTGCTCGACCGCGTGGAGGAGGGGCGCTGCGGCTTCAACGGCTGGCAGTTCATGCTGGTCGGCAGCGGCTACGTGCTGAACCACCTCGAGGAGCTCGGCGACAACCACCAGCTGATCGTGCTCGGGCGGGATCGGGTCAAGATCTGCGAGGTGGCGGCCGAGTGCGTCGACCCCAAGTGGGTCGGCAACGAGAACAGCGGCAGCAAGCCCTGGAACGCCGCCAACAACACCAGCGTCGCGCGGGCCCACCTGCCGGTCAACGCGCACAACGGCCAGCGGGTGACCCAGGGTGAGGGGCCGCTGCAGAACATGGGCGTGATCTTCCACTCGGACCGGGCCGCGACCCGGGCCCGCGTGAAGGGCCAGATCCTCTACGACCAGAGCTTCCGCAAGGACTATCCGCCGGGGAAGAACTACCTGCTGGTGCACCTCGAGCCGATCAACTTCCACTACAACGTCGCGGCGGTGCTGATCCACGAGCTGGGGCACACGCTGATCCACCGGACCGACGCCGACATCGACAACCACGACGTCCGCTACGGGCGGATCATGACCTACGGCTACGCCAACGTGCCGGACCTCGAGGAGGTCAGCGACCCGCGCAAGCTCTATCAGCACTTCACGGATCCGGCCCAGAACCGCTTCTATATCGACGACGCCAAGGCCTGGCGCTACACGCCCAGCAACCCGCGCCTGCGCTTGCTCAAGCTGGAGTGCTGGCACGCGGACGACACCTTCGGTGACGAGACCTTCCTGGTCGCGCGCGGCCAGCGGATCTGGGGCCCGGTAGACATGGACGACGGCGACGTGAAGGAGCTCGACATCGAGCTCGAGTTCGGCGGCAACGTGCAGGTCGCGCTCTACGACGACGAGGGGAGCTTCTTCGAGGCCGACCTCCTGGCCGAGCACCTCGTAGAGAAGCGGGAGCGCTTCGCTGGCGTGAGGACCGTCGAGCTGGGCCAGGGCGGCGTCCGCTACGACCTGACCTACGAGGTGCTCTAGCGTGGCCTGGGACGAGCTAGAGGACGTCAACGACGACGCTGGCCCGCAGACGGTCGAGCGGCTGAGCTGCAAGAAGCTCAACTTCCACACCGCGAGCCCGGTCGTGCTCCCGCCGGGGCTGTGGGTCCTGCGGGACGTGCTGAAGCACGTCAAGGAGCACGAGCGCAAGCTCCTGATCACGGCGCACACCGACACCGTCGACAGCAGCGAGAACAACCAGGGCCTCTCGGACCGGCGCGCGCGCAGCGTGCTGCTCCTGATCCAGCACGAGCT
>CALDQK010001021.1 GCA_937911525.1 uncultured bacterium | reverse complement strand
CCTGCCGACGCCGTCGCGCTGGCGGCTCGATCGCCTCCCAGCCCGGGTCGAGCCGGACCCGTCCGTTGGCGCGCAGGAGCTCGCCCGCGACCTCCGCGTCGATCCGAGAGCGGGCGTAGATCGCGGGCGGATGGAAGGCCGCCAGGAAGCGGCGCACGATCAGGTCGTAGACCCGCGCCTCGCGCTGCGGCAGCGCGTCGAGGTTGGGGGCGCTCGCCGTGGGAACGATCGCGTGGTGATCGCCCACCTTGGCGTCGTCGACGTAGCGGCGCCCCAGGGGAGGAAGGCCGCCCGCGAGCAGCCCCTGGGCCGCCTGGGCGTAGGGTCCGCAGGCCACCGCCGCCACCACCGCGCGCAGCCCGGCCGCGACGTCCCGGGTCAAGTGGCGGGAGTCCGTGCGCGGATAGGTGATCAGCTTGCGCTTCTCGTAGAGGGCCTGCGCCGCCTGAAGCGTCTGGTCCGCCGTCAGCCCGTAGCGGCGGTTCGCCTCCTGCTGGAGCGAGGTCAAGTGGTGCAGGAGCGGCGGCGGGACTCGCTCCTCGCGCCGAGTCACCTCGACGACTCGCCCCGGCTGCCCCGCGAGGCGCGCCACGAGCGCGCGGGCCTCCTCCTCGCTGCCCAGACGCGCGGCGAGCGGCGCCTCTCGCCGCGTCGGTCCGCGCTTGGCCCCCTTGGGCTCGCGCTCGTCGGCCAGCCCCAGCTTGCGGGGCCCCAGCTTGCGGCGGTCGAGCCAGCGTGCCTCCCAGCGGACCGACTCGCCCCGACCGGCGCCGCCCCTCAGCTCCGCGGTGAGCGTCGCCTGGACCAGCCAGTAGGGCGTCGGCACGAAGCGCTCGATCTCCTCCTCGCGCCGCACCACGAGCGCCAGGGTCGGGGTCTGCACTCGCCCCAGCGTCAGCAAGCCGCTGCTGCGGGAGGTGTAGCCGCGGGTGGCGTTCATGCCGACCAACCAGTCGGCCTCCGCCCGACAGCGCGCGGCGGCAGCCAGGGGCTCGAGCTCGTGCCCGGGTCGAAGTCGGCGCAACCCGGCCTGGATCGCGCTCGGGGTGAGCGAGCTCAGCCACAGGCGGCGCGTCGGCTTGCGGCAGCCGGCGAGCTGATACACGTAGCGGAAGATCAGCTCCCCCTCGCGCCCCGCGTCGCAGGCGTTGATCACCTCGTCCACGCCTCGCTGACGCAGCAGCCCGCGCACGACCCGCCACTGGTCGCGGGAGCGCGAGCGGGCGCGCAGCTGGAGCTCCTCGGGGAGCATCGGCAGGTCGGCCGGGTTCCAGCGCTTCCAGCGCGGGTCGTGCTCGTGCGGCTCGGCGACCTCGACCAGGTGCCCCACGCACCACGTGACCCAGGCCTCGTCCCGACCGAGCCGCCCCCCCGCCAGGAATCCCTCGCGCCGCTGGCGCGCGCCGAGCGCGGCCGCGATATCGCGGGCCATGGAGGGTTTCTCTGCGACGACGAGCGTGACCACGAAGGCCGCCTCCTGAACGAAGCCCGAACTTAACTCGCCCCTCCGACAGCCGCGGGAATCGCCCAGCCCAGCCAGCGCGTTCGGGGTCGCGGGGACTCAAGTCCAAGTGGGCAGGCGCCCAGGTCCCGCGCCTTGCGCTTCCTCCGGGCTGCCCCGATAGTCGGTCCCGAATTCCAGAATCTCTCTTCTCTAACCCGAGGACCCGCAATGCAGCCGACGCGGAACCCGAACCTGACCATCCCGACCGTGGACGCGGAGACCACCCGCACGCTGCACCTGCCCTGGACGGGGAAGGAGCCAGCGGAGTGCCCGGGCTACCAGGCCGACGGCACGCTGACCTCGCTGCCGCTCCCCAACCTGGCCACCTGTACCCGCGAGGAGGTCCAGGCCTACTTCGACAACACCTGGACCCTGACCGAGGTCCTGTTCCAGTCGCTGCTGACGCCCGAGGCCTTCTTCTCGGCGCCCTACCACCAGCTGCGCCACCCGATGGTCTTCTACTACGGCCACCCCCCCGCCCTCTACGTGAACAAGCTGCGCGTCGCGGGCCTGATCGAGGGCCCCCTCGACGCCGAGCTCGAGGTCCTCTTCGAGACCGGCGTCGACGAGATGTCGTGGGACGACATGTCCAAGAACGAGATGGAGTGGCCCACCGTCGATGCGGTCCTCGCCTACCGGCGCCAGGTCTATCAGCTCGTCTCCAAGGTGATCGCCGAGCACGAGGCCCTCGCCGAGGGCCACGCGCCGATCACCTGGGAGCACCCGCTCTGGGCGCTCTTCCTCGGCTTCGAGCACGAGCGGATCCACATCGAGACCTCCTCGGTCCTGATCCGCGAGCTGCCGGTGCACCTCGTCACGCGCCCCGCGCACTGGCCCGCCGACGCCCCCGAGGAGGCCACCCGCCGCGGCGCGCTCCAGCCGCGCGCCGGCGAGCACTACCCCCGCAACGCCTTCACCGCGGTCCGCGCCGGCGAGGCGCGCCTCGGCAAGCCGCGCGACTGGCCGAGCTTCGGCTGGGACAACGAGTACGGCGCGGACGTCCGCCAGGTGGGCGAGTTCGAGGTCAGCCAGCACCTGATCAGCAACGGCGAGTTCTGGGCCTTCGTGGCCGAGGGCGGCTACCACGAGCAGCGCTTCTGGAGCGAGAACGGCTGGGCCTGGCGGACCTTCCGCAACGTCAAGTGGCCGACCTTCTGGGTCTCGGACGGCCCCGCCGGACTGCACCGCTACAAGCTGCGCACGACCTTCGAGCTGGTCGACATGCCCTGGTCCTGGCCCGCGATCGTGAACTACCACGAGGCCAAGGCCTACGCGGCCTGGCGCGCCGACCGCGAGGAGCAGGCCTACCGCCTCACGACCGAGGGCGAGGAGGCCCTGCTCAGCCAGCGCCTGCTGGAGAAGCTCGGCAGCCAGGACCCCGTGATGCAGCACGAGGGCGTCGAGCTGGCGGAGCGCGGGCTGAACCTCAACCTGGCCTACGGGAGCGAGGGCCCCGTGGACGGCTTCGCGGGTGCGGCGATCGAGGGCGTGAGCGACGTCTACGGCAACGTGTGGCGCTGGGTCGAGGACGACTTCCACCCGCTCCAGGGCAGCGAGGTCCACCCCGTCTACGACGACTTCTCCACGCCCTGCTACGACGGCGAGCACACGATGATCCTGCACGGGTCCTTCGTGAGCACCGGCGACGAGGCCAGCGCCTACGCGCGCTTCCACTTCCGCCCCCACTTCTTCCAGCACGCCGGCTTCCGCCTGGTCAAGGGCGAGGAGCGCGAGTCGGGCGCCGTGCGTCTGCACGACGACGCCGACGGCTCGAAGTACGAGCAGGGCACCGTGCTCGCGGCCTACCTCGAGCTGCACTACGGCACCCCCGAGGAGGCGATGCCCTTCCCGATCGCGCGCGACGCGACCGAGTTCCCCCGCCGCTGCGCGGAGCTCGTGCTCACCGCCGCCCGCGAGCAGGGCGTCGAGCTGAAGCGCGCCCTGGACCTGGGCTGCGGCGTGGGGCGCGCGAGCTTCGAGCTGGCGCGCGAGGCCAGGGCCGTGACCGGCGTCGACCTCAGCGAGGCCTTCGTCGAGACCTGCCAGCACATGCAGCGGCAGGGCGAGCTCGAGTATCAGGCGCCGACCGAGGGCCAGCTGAAGGAGGAGCGCACGGCCCGGGTCGACCCCGCGATCGAGCGCGAGCGCGTCCGCTTCCGTCGCGCAGACGCCCAGGCCCTCCCGCCCGAGCTGGTCGGCTTCGACGCCGTGCTGGCCGCGAACCTGATCGACCGCCTGCCCAGCCCCGGCGCTTGCCTGCGTCGCATGGGCGGCCCGCGCGGCCTCGTCCGTCCGGGCGGGATCCTGGTCGTGACCTCGCCCTACACCTGGCGCGAGGAGTTCACCCCGCGCGAGGTGTGGCTGGGCGGCCTGATCCGGCGCGGCCAGGAGATCGCCTCCTTCGACGGGCTGCAGGAGATCCTCAGCGAGGACTTCGAGCTCCTGCGCCAGGAGGACCTGCCCTTCGTGATCCGCGAGCACGGGCGCAAGTTCGAGCTGGTGTTCTCGCACGCCAGCGTGTGGCGGCGCCGCAGCGTCTAGGTGCTCGAGCCACGTGCCTAGCAGAGTCGGCATGCTCTGTCGCTCGCACTCGAAGGACGAGACCCTTCCAGAGCCACGCCCAGCGGGTGAGCGCGCTGTCGACTCCGAGCCCGAACGTGGGGGTCTGGGAGGTGCCGCCCCAGGAGAACACAGTGAGCGACGCGCACTACGACGAGATCGCTGAGCGCTACGAGGACGTCCTCTTCTACGACCCCGACTCGCCCTACCACCGCTGGCTGGTGGGGCGGGCCCTCGCCCACCTCGCGCTGAGCCCCAGCCACCGCCTGGCCGATATCGGCGGCGGAGCCGGAGCCTTCGCGCTCGAGCTCGCCGCCGCGGCGGAGCTGCGCGAGCCGGTCCTGGTCGTGGAGCCCAGCGCGGGCCTGAGCGAGCGGGCGATCGAGCGCGAAGGGCTCGTCGTCGAGGCCCTCGACGCCGAGGCCTTCGCTCGGCAGGAGGGACCGCGCCTGGACCGGATCCTGATGAAGGAGGTCGTGCACCACCTCGACCCGGAGCGACTCGACGTCCTCTATCAGGGGCTCTACGCGCGCTTGGCCCCGGGGGGACGCCTGGTCACGATCACGCGGCCGCTCGACCCGCCCTACCCGCTCTTCGCGGCGGCGCGCGAGGTGTGGCGGCGCAACCAGCCGCCGGCGGAGCTCTTCGCGGACGCGATGGGCCGGGCGGGCTTCGGCCTGGAGCGCCACGACGAGCGCTATCCGCTCGAGGTCGAGCGCGACACCTGGCTGGCCATGATCGGCCGCCGCTTCTGGTCGACCTTCAGCGCCTTCGACGACGAGGCCCTCGCGGCCGGGATCGCCGAGCTGCGGGCCGCTCACGCAGCGGGTCCCCTCCGCTTCGACGACCACCTGATCGTGCTCGTGGCGGAGCGTCTCTGAGGCCATCTCTGGCTTTGACGCCGCTTCACCTCGCGCTTACGATCCGTCGCTTGCCCCAGCCCACGGAGCCGCAATGACCGCCACCGCCACCGCGACGACGACGATCAACCACCTCTTCGTCCAGCGCGCGCAGGAGATGCCCGACACCGTCGCTCTGCGGCGCAAGGTCGATGGCTCCTGGGAAGACATCACCTGGAAGGGCTACTACGACGCCGCGCGCAAGATCGGCCTCGGCCTGCGCGCGCTGGGGCTCGAGAAGGGCCAGACCGCGGCGATCCTCTCCAACACGCGCGCCGAGTGGGCCTTCGCCGACCTCGGGATCCTGTGCGTGGGCGGGATCACGGTCCCGATCTACCAGTCGAACCTGCCCGAGGAGGTCGAGTACATCCTCGACAACTCGGACGCCAAGTTCCTGATCCTCGAGGACCTCGACCAGTGGGTGAAGTGCAAGGAGCTGGTCGACGAGGGCAAGATCGAGGCGATCAAGCACTTCGTGATCATGGAGACGGGCGACTCCGAGACGGTCAAGGCGGCTGACTGCCCCTACCCGGAGGGCGACGAGCGCTTCCTGACCCTCGACCAGCTGCTCGAGAAGGGCGAGGGCGAGGACGAGGCGACCTTCGCCGAGCTCGCTCAGCAGGCGACCCGCGACGACCCGGTGACCTATATCTACACCTCGGGCACCACCGGCAAGCCCAAGGGCGTGGTCCTGACCCACGGCAACGCGATGGGCGAGGCCGAGGCCCTCGACGACGGGATCGACATCACGACCCAGGACGTGACCCTGGCCTTCCTGCCCCTGGCCCACGTGTTCGCCCGCGCGCTGCACTGGACCCAGATCAAGATCGGCTACGTGACGGCCTTCGCCGAGGCGATCCCCAAGGTCGTCGACAACATGGGCGAGGTGAAGCCGACCTTCTTCGCGGCCGTGCCCCGGATCTACGAGAAGATCCACCAGGCGGTCACCGCCAAGATCAACGCCAACACCGGCTTCAAGAAGAGCTACGCTCTGTGGGCCCTCGAGGGCGCCCTCCAGACGGCCCGGATCGAGAACGAGGGCCAGTCGGCCGGCCTCGGCCTGGCCCTGCGCAACACCCTGGGCGGCCCGGTCCTGAACAAGGTCAAGGCCGGCCTCCAGGAGCGCACCGGCGGTCGGATCAAGTTCTTCATCTCGGGCGGCGCCCCGCTCAGCCCCGAGATCGCGTTCTTCCTCAAGGCGATGGGCTTCACGGTCCTGGAGGGCTACGGCCTGACCGAGACCACCGCCGCGACGCACATCAACCGCCCCGAGGCCTGCAAGCTGGGCACGGTCGGCAAGGTGGTCAAGGGCGTCGAGTGCAAGATCGCCCCCGACGGCGAGATCCTCACGCGCGGCACCGTGATCATGAAGGAGTACTACCAGCGCCCCGAGGCGACCGCCGAGGTGCTCAAGGACGGCTGGTTCCACACGGGCGATATCGGCGTGATCGACGCCCAGGGCTTCCTCAAGATCACGGACCGCAAGAAGGACCTGATCATTACGGCCGCCGGCAAGAACATCGCGCCCCAGAACGTCGAGAACCACATCAAGACGCACCCGCTGATCAGCCAGATCGCGATGTTCGGCGACAAGAAGAAGTTCTGCGTCGCGCTGCTGACCCTCGACGAGGAGGCGATCCGCAAGGCGCTCGCCGACGCGGGCCACAGCGTGCCCGCCACCATGGCCGAGATCGCGGCCGACCCCAACGTCCAGCAGATGGTCCAGGCGGCGATCGACGAGAAGAACAGCCACCTGCCGAGCTACGAGACGATCAAGTACTTCGACATCCTCCCGGCCGACTTCGAGGTCGGCAAGGAACTGACCCCGACCCTCAAGGTCAAGCGCAAGAAGGTCAGCGAGCTCTACGCCGACCGGATCGAGAAGCTCTACTCGGCCCACGGCGGCTAGCAGCCTTCGGGAGGGGCCTGCTAGCTGGCTAATTGATCCTGCGACTTCGGTCTAAGCGTGTTGGACAGCAGCCCAGCAGCAGCCACCGCGTAGAGCGCAAGCAGGTGCCCGCTCATCAGTCTCAGTTGCTGGGCGCGACTCCATCCATACTCCTCCGCGGTCAGAGTTCGGATCAATCTGCCGTGGCTGAGCAAGGCGAACTCACCGCCCTTCGCGCTCGGGTTGCCACCCTCGAGCAACCACAGGCAGGCGAAGAAGTTGAAGCCGGCGTAGACGAAGAGAGCCGTCGCGAGGCGGCGACACCACTGGGGAGCGAAGGTGATGACCTCCCTTCGATCGTGGGTGGTGAGGCATAAGACGATCCAGATTGGGAAGAGCACGACGGCCAACGCCAGCATTGGCGGCGAAATAACCTGCGCTGCAGAGGGGCTAAGGAATGTCGTGAGGTGGACCACACCTAGGTAGCTCGTCACTACGAAGCAGAAGTGAGCCAAGGTCTTCAGAGGTCCTCCAAGCGCAGCCAAATCAAGGCTAGTAGCCCACGAGTCTGGTGGGAAGCCTTGCCTCAGTGGGCCTAGGTGCTCCGCCCCTGTCGACTGCATGTCCTAGACCGAGTGGCTATCGTGGCGGCCCACCGCCGCCCCGAGTGACGCCCGTGACCGACGACCTGCCGCCCGTGCCCGCTCCCGACCCGGGCCCCGAAGACGCCGCCCCCGGGGCCCAGCCCGACCCGGGCTACGAATACGGCGAGCGCCAGATCGAGGACATGAGCGAGGTCAGCTTCCGCGTCGGCGAGGGGCGGATCAGCGGCTACGTCTCGATCTTCCTCGGCGCCCTGAGCGTGCTGAGCGTGCTCGCCTACCGCTACCCGACCTACCTCACGACCGCCGAGCTGCGCGCCAGCTACGACGGCGAGCAGCTGCGCCTGTTCCTGCTCGCCGGGATGGTCTTCGCCGTGTCCTTCGGGCTGCTGACCTTCGCGCTCAAGCGGTGCAAGCGGATGGGCGCCCTGGGCGTGCTCCTGGTCGTGCTGGCCTACGTGCTCGGCGGCTGGAACGTGGAGCTGGGCGAGATCCGCCACACCCAGCTCTCGCTCGGCGTCGACTGGTTCGTGCTCGACCTGCTCGCGTCCACGATCCTGTTCGTGTTCATCGAGAAGGTGATCCCGCGCTACCCCGAGCAGGCCGTGCTGCGCCCCGAGTGGCAGCTCGACCTGGGCTACTTCGCGCTCAACCACCTCTTGATCGCGTTCTTGATCGTGATCGCCAACGGCTTCGCGCCGGCGGCCTTCGGCTGGGCGGTCAACGAGGGCTTCCAGGGCTGGATCCGCGGGCTGCCGCTCCTGGGACAGGTCCTGATCCTGGCCCTCTGCGCGGACTTCGTCCTCTACTGGACCCACCGCGCCTTCCACGAGTTCCCCCGCCTGTGGCCCTTCCACGCGGTCCACCACTCGGCCGAGCACATGGACTGGCTGGCCGGCTCGCGCACGCACCTCGTCCAGACCCTCGTTGACCGGACCCTGGTCATGGTCCCGCTCTACCTGCTCGGCACGAGCGAGCAGGCGCTCAACCTCTACGTGGTCCTGGCCGCCGCGCAGGCCGTGTTCACCCACGCCAACGTGGGGATCCCGACCGGGCCGCTCAAGTACGTGTTCGTCACGCCCCAGTTCCACCACTGGCACCACAGCAGCGACCAGCCGGCGATCGACACCAACTACGCGGTCCACTTTCCGCTCTTCGACCGGCTCTTCGGCACCTATCACATGCCGGATCAGCACTGGCCGATCGAATACGGGACGACCAAGCGCCTGCCGCGCACGTTCTGGAGCCAGCTCCTGCACCCCTTCCGCCAGCAGGCCGTGATCACGGCGGCCCAGGCCGAGGCCGAAGCTCAGTCGCCTAGCCAGTCGGGCTAGGCGCTCGGCTCCTGGCCCTCCAGGCGGCCTGCGGGCAGCTCGAGGTGGCGCACTCCGGGTCCGGTGCGCGGCGCCGAGTAGGTCTGGAC
>CALDQK010001020.1 GCA_937911525.1 uncultured bacterium | reverse complement strand
ATCCGCAGCACGAAGCGCTTCATCCCCTCGGTGTCCGGGTAGTCGGCGCTGACCACGACCGCGACCTTCTCCGAGGTGATGCCCTTGGCGAGCATCTTGATGATCGGCGGGCCGCAGCGCGCGAGGTTGTTGTCGTAGGCCATGTAGTAGTGCAGGACCCAGTCGTACTCGGGCGCGGCCGAGGTCGAGTCCGAGCCCTCCTGAGCCAGAGCCGGCGAGCCGAGGCCCAGCACGAGGCCAGCCAGGAGCGTGAGCAGAATGCGCTTCATAGGGAGTTCCTCCGCGAAGCGCACAAGGTAGCGGGCGGCCTGGGCCAGCCCACGTAAAACCTGTGTCACGCCGCCTGGTGGGCCTCGTGCTGGGCCTCGGGCGAGATCCCCGCCCCAAAGGCCCTAGAGCCGGCTCACCACCGCCTGAGTCGCCCCCGCCGTGTCCAGCGCGCCGCCGAGGTCGGGGGTGACCTCGCCCGCCTCGAGCGCGCCCGCGACCGCGGCCCGCACCCGCTCCGCGCGCTCGGCTTCGCCGACGTGGTCGAGGAGCAGCGCCGCCGAGCGGATCGCGGCCAGGGGGTTGGCCTTGCCCTGGCCGGCGATGTCGGGCGCGCTGCCGTGGACGGGCTCGAACACGGCCGCGGACTCGCCCAGGTTGGCCGAGCAGGCCAGCCCCAGCCCGCCGACCAGCATGCAGGCCTCGTCGCTGAGGATGTCCCCGAACAGGTTGGTGGTCACGATCACGTCGAAGTCGGTCGGGCGCTTGAGCAGGTGCATCGCGCAGGCGTCGACGATCAGCTCCTCGACCTCGAGGCCCGGGTAGCCATGGGCCACCTCGAGCGCGACGCGCCGGAACAGGCCGTCGCTCTCGCGCAGCACGTTGGCCTTGTGCACGATCGTGACCTTGCGCGCCAGTCGCCCGCGGGCGCGCTCGCAAGCGAAGCGCACGATCCGCTCGCTGGCGGCGCGGGTGATCACGCGCTCGGTGATCGCGGTGTCTCCGCCGTCCTCGACCCGCTCGCGGCCCGAGTAGAGGCCCTCGGTGTTCTCGCGCACGATCACGAGGTCGATCCCCGGCCGGCAGCTCTCGTGGGGCAAGGACAGACAGGGGCGCAGGTTCGCGTAGAGGGCGAAGCGCTGGCGCATCTGCAGGATCGGCGAGCGGTAGCCCTTGATCCCCGGCGGCGTGGTGACCGCGCCCAGCAGCGCCGCGTCTGCGCGCTCGATCGCGGCGGCGGTCGCGTCGGGGAAGGACTGGCCGGTCTGCTCGTAGGCGCCGAAGCCGATCTGGGCCGCTTCGGGGGTGAACTCGAGCCCGCTGGCTTGCAGCACCTCGAGCGCCGCCGCCGTGACCTCGGGACCAATGCCGTCGCCGCCCAGGACGCAGAGTCTCATTCCTGCTCCACCTGCTTGCGAATGTGAGGGATCAGCCCGCCGTCGCGGACCAGCTCGAGCACGAAGGGCGGGTAGGCCGCGACCGGGAAGCGCTGCCCCTCGACCTCCAGCCAGCCCTCGGCGAGGTCCGCCTCGACCCGCGCGCCCGTGCGCGCGGCCTCGACCGCGCCGGGGCACTCGAGCACCGCCAGGCCCAGGTTCAGGCTGTTGCGGTAGAAGATCCGCGCGAAGCTCTTGGCCACGATCAGCTGCACGCCCGAGGCCTTGAGGCATTCGCTCGCCTGCTCGCGCGAGCTGCCGCAGCCGAAGTTCTTGCCGACCACGAGCACCCGGTGCTTGGCCTCGCCCTCGCCCAGCCTCTGCAGGAACTCGGGGTCGAAGGTCTCCATCGCGTGGCGGGGCATGTCCTCGAAGGGGATCTGCACGTAGGTGTACTTGCCCGGCCAGATCACGTCCGTGTTGACGTCGTCGCTCTCGGCGTAGGAGAGCGCGCTGCCAGCGATCTTCACAGGTAGCTCCTCGGGTCGGCGATCGCGCCCTCGAGGCAGCTCGCGGCCACGACGGCGGGGCTCGCCAGGTAGACCTCCGCCTCCTTGCTGCCCATTCGCCCGCAGAAGTTGCGGTTGGACGAGCTGATGCAGACCTCGCCCGGCTGCAGCGTCGCGCCGACCGCGCCGAAGCAGGGCCCGCAGCTGGCGCTCATCAGCTCCGCGCCGGCGTCGGCCAGGGTCTGCCACACGCCCGCCGCCTCGGCCGCCGCGCGGACCTCGCTCGAGGCGGGGTAGACGACGAGGCGCACGCCCTCCTTGACCCGCTTGCCCGCCAGGATCCGCGCCGCGAGCGCCAGGTCCTCCAGGCGCCCGTTGGTGCAGCTGCCCAAGTAGGCCTGGTGGACCCGCGTGCCCGCGACCGCGCTGAGGTCGGTCACGTTGTCGACCGTGTGCGGGCAGGCGACCTGCGGCTCGAGCGCGCCCAGGTCGAGGCGGACCTCGCTGCTGTAGCGCGCGTCGGCGCTGGGCGCGGCCAGCTCGTAGTCCTCGTAGCCGCGCTCGCGCAGGTGGGCCTCGGTCACCGCGTCGCAGGGGAACACGCCCGCCTTGGCGCCCAGCTCGACGGCCATGTTGGTCAGGGTCATCCGCGAGGCCAGGCTCAGGCCCGCCACCCCCTCGCCGTGGAACTCGAGCGAGGCGTAGGTCGCGCCGTCGGCCCGCAGCTCGCGCAGCAGCTTGAGCACCGCGTCCTTGGTCGAGACGCCCGCGGGGAGCTCTCCCTCGAGCCACACCCGGATCGACTCGGGCACCTTGAGCCAGATCTGGCCCGTGGCCCAGATCCCGGCCATCTCGGTCCGGTTGATCGGGACGCCCAGGGCGTTGACCGCTCCGTAGAGGGTCGAGTGGCTGTCGGCGCCCAGGACCAGCCGGCCCGGGCGGGCGAAGCCGCGCTCGACCATCAGCTGGTGGCACACGCCCACGCCCGCGTCGAAGAAGCGCTCGATCCCCTGCGCGGCGGCGAACTCGCGCGCCTCGCGGTGGTTGCGCTCGTGCTCGGGGTCGACCGCCGGGACGCAGTGGTCGAAGGCGATCACGATCTTGTCGGGGTCCCACACCCGGGTGCGCCCCGTCTCGAGGAAGCGCTTCACGATGAAGGCCGTGTTGTCGTGGCTCATGACCACGTCGGGCTCGACCGTCACGATCTCGCCCGCCGCCACCCGCTTCCCGACCCGGCGGGAGAGGATCTCCTCCGCGATCGTGCTCATGCGCGGCAGAACGCGAGGATGTCGAGCAGCTCCTGGTGGAGCACGGTCCGGCCGACCTCGCCCACGCGCTTGACCTCGGCCAGCACGGCGGCCGAGAGCTCGGCGTCCTCGGCCGCGTCCTCCGCCCCGATCTTGGCCAGCGCGTACTGGACCGAGCTCAGCCCGCTCATGTGGTCGAGCGAGACCTTCATCTCGCGCCCGACCAGGGCCGGGTCCAGGCTCTGGTAGTGGACCGCGTTGCGGGTCGCGGCGTGGGTGTGCACGCCCGCGCAGTGGGTGAAGGCGTTCTCGCCCACGATCGGGAACCCGCGCGGGATCGGGACCCCGCTGTAGGTGCTGACGGTCCGGTAGAGCTCGGGCAGGGCGTCGAGCTGCCAGCTCGTCTCGCCGAAGTCGGTCGTGAGCACGACCGCGAGCTGCGCCAGGTCGACCAGCCCGGCCCGCTCGCCGATCCCGAGCACGGTCGCGTCGACGAGGTCCACGCCGGCCCGGTAGGCCTCGAGCGCGTTGGCCAGCGCCAGCCCGCGGTCGTCGTGGCAGTGCACGGCCAGCAGGGGCTCGGCCCCGCGCGCGGCGAGGGCCTCGCGCAGGCGCGAGACGTAGTCGTAGAGGCTGCGCTTGCCCGGGACCATGTGCCCGGTGGTGTCGGCGACGCTGATCACGTCGGCGCCGGCCAGGACCGCCTGGGCGGCGGCCTCGACCACGTTGTCGAAGTCGGAGCGGACCGTGTCCTCGGGGGTGTAGCGCACCTGGAGCCCGGGCTGGCGCTCCTTGGCGTAGCGGACCACCTCGCAGATCTGGTCGACCGCCTGGTTGAGGCTGCGCTTGAACACCCCGTCGAGGCGGGCGCTCGAGACGCAGTAGAAGATCCCCAGGAAGCCGACTC
>CALDQK010001019.1 GCA_937911525.1 uncultured bacterium | reverse complement strand
GGGCGAAGCCGCCCGCTCGCGTCAGCTCTACGAGCTCCTCCGGCGCGAGCCCGTCAGCGAGCGACCGCGACTGCGTCGCTATCAGCGGCGCCTCCAGGTCTGGGGCTTGCTGGAGGCCGGTCTCATCGACCAGGCCGTCGCCTTCCTCGAGACCGACAAGGAGCTGTTCTCGGCTCGCGACCTGACCGCGCTGCGCGCCTGGATAGGACTGGAGCTAGGCAGCCCGGGCGCCCTCGCGGGGCTGCGCCGCGCGCTCGACGGTCACCGCCCCGATGGCGCGTTCGGGCGGGCCCATATCCGCCTGGCCGAGGCGGCGGTGTGCGAGGCGCCGGCTGAGGCGCTCGCCGTTCTGCGCTTCGCGAGTGAGGAGGAGCTGCTCTCCTCGGCGAGCCTGTGTCGCCTGCGCGCCCTGGCCGAGCGGCTCGGGACCACGCTCGGCGTGACGCACGTGGACCTCGACCCCGAGGATCCTCGCGCCTTCTCCTCCGCGGCTCTCCTCTCCCGCGCCTTCCCCCACGATCCCGAGCTTCGCTCGCTCCCCGCCGAGCTTGCGCTCGCCTCCTCGCGGAGGTTCGAGGCCGCCGGTCAGACGGCCGCGCGTCATGGCGCTCGGATCGAGGCCTGCCTGCGCTATGGGCTGCCCTACCTGCCCGCTCCGGGGGACGTCACAGCCTCGGCCGTGGTCCACCGCTCAGCGGGCGCCCTCTGCTGGCAGTGGGCGACCTATCTGACTCGCAGCGGCGCGCGACCGCTCTTGCCCGACACCCCGACCCGCGCGGCGGCTGAGATCCGCGCGCTGGAGCACTTCGCCCGCGCCGGCGCGGTGACCTCACCAGAGGACGGTCAGCGCCGCTGCGCGGCAGCGCTGCGCGCGCTGGAGGCGGAGCGATCGCCAGCGAGCTTCCAGCTCGACGCGATCCAGGAGCGAGTCGACGCCTTCCTCGCCCGCGACCGCGACCCCGAGCTCGCGCGTCGCCAGCAGCAGCTGTCCGAGGCCCGCGCGAGGCGTGGGCCAGCGCACGATCCCGCCCAGGTCGCTCGCGTCGTCGCGGCCCTGAGCCGCGGAGCGGCAGCGCTGCAGCGCGCCTGGGCGCAGACCGCAGCCAGCGCGCGCCCTCGGGTGCTGCGGGTGCTGGCACGAGCTTGCCCCGAGCAGGAAGGGCCGCTGCGCTTCGCCTTCGACCTGGCGCAGCAGCGCCTGCGGGAAGGCGCCCCCGCCGAGCGCAACGAGGCCGCGTTGCTGCGCGCAGCCAGCGCGGCCGGCCTGATCTCCCTGGCCAGCCGTCGCCGCCAGCCCTGCCAGGGCTTCCTGGAGGCCCTGAACGAAGCCGCTCAGACCTACGCGCAGGCCTCGGCGGCCTCCACGCACGAGCTCCTCCTGCGCGAGGCCATCGGGCGGCGGCTGGTCCGGGGGAGCTTCGAGGACTTGCCCGAACTGGACCGACTCCGCCGCCGGAACGCGCTCGGCTGGGTGCGCCTCCAGCCCACGCTCCAGGCGGCGAACGAGGCGCTCGGACTCTCGCTCGAGCCTGAGGAGCGGATCGCGGCCGCCCCTTTCCTGCAGACGGCGTGCGCGGACCCCCAGCGTGATCCCAGCGCCTCGTCCAGCCTTGACCTCGACCGGTCCTGCGCGCTGGCCGAGGCCCGAGTCGGCGACAGCCGAGCTGCGGCGGCGCGCTTGGTGCAAGCGGCCGATCGCGCGCCGCCGGACCTCGCGCTGCAGCTGCGAGTCCTGGCGGTTCAGCGTCTGCTAGAGGCGGGCGAGGGTCTCGCCGCCCGGGAACTTGCGCTGCGCAGCTTCAAGGCGAGCGCGGGCGAAGCGCGAGTCGAGCTCGGACGCCAGCTCGCCGCCCTGCACCTCGAGGCGCGCGAGCTCGACCTCGCCGCGCGCGCGCTTAGCGAACTCCCCGCCGAGCGCCCCCTGGAAGAGCGCGTGGTCGAGCGGGCTCTCGCGGCCGCCCTCGCGCTCGCCCGCTCACCGCAGGGCGTGGAGGAGCTTGACGCGCTGCAGGCCGCGCTTCCTGCCGGGGCAAAGGGCAGTCTGCTGGAGGTTCCGCGCCTGCACCTCGCCGCTGGATTGGCCAAGGCGGGTGATCAGGCGGGGGCCCTGCGTGAGCTGCGCCGCCTGATCCGATCGACCTGCACGGTCGGCGCGCTGCGCGGCGCGCGGCTTATCTCCGGCGGGCTGCTCGCTGACGCCCAGGCCTTGGGCTTCTTGATCCGTGAGGTCCGCGGACTCGAGGGAGAGGGGACTCGGATGGTCATGTTCGCGCGCCTCGCGCGGGCCTTCCCGCGCGAGCTGAGGGCACGATCCGAGCCCCTCGTGTTGGCCCTGACGACCCTGACCCGACTCAGCGAGAGCTCCGCGGGGATCGTTCGCGCGGAGGCCTGGCTGCGCTACGGTCTCCGCCACGTTCGCGACGCGCTGCAGGACCTGGCCGTCGCTGAGGATCGCCAGATCTACCGCACGCGCGCCGCGCTCTACCTGCTCTGGGCCAAACTCCTGCAGCGGGCTCAGGCCTCGCCCAGCCGACCCGACCTCCCACAGCCCGACGCGGCGCTTCGCCTGAGCTTGCAGGACTTCGCCCGCTCTCCGCCGATCTCGGCGCCACAAGACGCGCACCATCGCTTGGCCGCCGCCCACCTCGCGCTCTCCGTGCCCAGCGACGCTCCGCTCGACCCGGCCCTGCTCGACGCGGTCGATGCGGCCTGCGCGCGCTGGCTAGAGGCGCACCCCGGGCAGGACGAGGTGCGGCGCGAGCTCGAGGGCCTGAGGGCCGCGCGTCGCCGCTAGCCGTCCCCAGCCAGTTGGGCGAGAGGCGGATCCTCGGGCTGCCCCTGCGGATCCATGCGGCGGGGAGTGGGGGAATGATCGAAGCGGGATCGGCTTGGGAGCTCGCGGCCCCGCGATGTGACATGCTCAGCACGTGTTCGCGCCGTGCTTCCTCGAGGGTAATTCGCTGCGGCTCTCCGCCGGGGCTGAGGAGTAGGCCGTGGGCCAGCCGCGCAGGATCGGCCCCTATGAGCTGCAGGGTGAGCTCGGACGCGGGGGAATGGGGATCGTCTTCCAGGCCCGTCACGCGCAGCTGGGCCAGGACGTGGCGCTCAAGCTGATCCTCGACCTCGCCGACACCGAGCCCGACCTGCTCGAGCGCTTCTTGCTCGCAGGGGAGTCCCTGGCGCGGCTCAAGCACCCCAACCTGGTCCAGGTCCTCGGGGCTGGGAGGGACGAGCGCGGGCGACCCTGGCTGGCCATGGAGTTCGTCCCGGGCGAGGACCTCGCGCAGCGGCTCCAGCGTGAGGGTCCGCTGGCGGCGTGGGAGGCGGCGGAGCTGGTGGCGAGCCTGGCCGATGCCCTGGCCCACGCCCACGAGCAGGGCGTGCTCCACCGGGACGTCAAGCCGAGCAACGTCCGCCTGCGCCGGCAGGACGGGGCCCCGCTCTTGACCGACTTCGGCCTCGCCAAGCGCCTCGACCGCAGCCGGCGCCTGACCGAGACCGGCGAGGTGCTCGGGTCGCCCGGCTATCTGGCGCCGGAGCAGTGCGGCTCTGGCGATCCCTCGACGCCGGCCACCGACGTCTATGGGCTGGGAGCCCTGCTCTACGCCTGCCTGACCGGCAGCCCGCCCTGCAAGGGCGCGACCTTGATCCACACGCTCCACAAGGTGCTCGAGGAGCCGCCCACGCCGCCAAGCGCCCTGGCCCCCCCCGAGCGCGGGGGCGTCCCCCCAGAGCTGGAGCGGATCTGTCTGCGCGCGCTCGCGAAGGCCCCGAGCGAGCGCTACCCCGACTGCGGCGCCCTCGCCGCAGCCCTGCGCGGGCTGCGCAGCGCCGAGGCGCGTCCCGCTCGGCGTCGCGGGCGAGCCCTCGCGATCAGCGCGCTCTGCCTGCTCGGGGCGGCGGCGCTCGGCGTGTGGGTCGGTGGGCAGGGGAGGGCGACCAGCGCTCGGCGCCCCTCGCCGGGGCCGAGTCACCCTCCTGCCAGCGC
>CALDQK010001018.1 GCA_937911525.1 uncultured bacterium | reverse complement strand
GCTGGGGAGGTCAGCGGCGACCACCAGGGCGCGCAGGCGAGCGCGCTCGGCGGCGGGCAGGCTCCGCCCGCGGCCCTTCCGGCTCTGGGCGCCGGGGCCCGCCATGAAGTAGCTCAGCCGGTAGGCGCCGCTCCGCTCGAGGTCGTCCACGTCGAAGCGCTCGCTCGAGAGCAGGGGGCGCATGTCGCTGAAGCCGATCGAGACCGCGGGCCACCAGGCCGTCACGTGCAGGAGCGCGCCGTAGGTGCCCGGGCTCTGCGGGTCGAGGCGTCCGCACACGCGGAGGGGCACGCCGCCGGGGTGGGCGAGCAGCGCCTGGGCCAGGGGGCCGGTGGGCTCGTAGTGCTGGCCGTCCACGTCGCGCAGGACGGTCGGGGCGGGCGGGACCAGGGTCCGCAGGGGGGTGAGCTCGCCGCTGACGACGACCGTGTCGAGCTCGAAGCTCGCGATCCGCAGCTGCTCGCTCGCAGCGCTCAGGCCGCCGACGTTCGTCTCGGCGTCGCCGTCGAGGACCAGGCTCCAGCCCTCGTGGGCGCCGGCGGCGGTCAGGGCGGAGGGGTCGACGATCTCGAGCGCCTCGCTGGCGCCGTCGGGCAGGAAGCCGAGCGTGGTCCCGCCGGCCAGGGTCGCGACCTCGACCAGTTCGCCGTGCGCTCCGCTGAGGGCGCGCACGATCGGCTGGGGGGTGGTCGCGCTGCTGGTCGGGGCCGCCGTGCTGGAGGTCGTGGTCGGGCTGGGGGTCGAGCTCGTGGTCGCCGCCACGGTCGAGGCCGAGCTTCCGCTCGAGCTCGACCCGCCGCAGCCGACCGAGATCAGACACAGGGCGACCAGGCCCGTCGTCGCTTGCTTCATCGCACCACTCCTCAGAGGGACTGAGCGCAAGCGAGTTACCAAGCCGTCGAACCACGACGGAACGACTTAGGCGCTGTCGATTCCGCCACGCGGCGGAGACGAGAAGCGAATGCGAGTCGTCGTTGCGCCACATGGGGCCTGCGGCTCGTGGCTGCCTAACTCGTGGCAGGACTTAGGACCGGCGTCGCCAAGCGCCCGAGCCTGTCGGTGGGCATGAGTAAGTTTGGGTTCTGTTCATGCCGGTCGGCGAGGTGGCGCGATGCCAGAGCTCGAAGAAATCCCAATTCCGAGGCACGTCTGTGAGGAGGCGGCGGCGTTGACGCGTGAGCAGCGTGACGCCATGAGCGAGGAGTTCCTCGCGCTCTCTTCGCTCGAGACGGTGACCAAGCAGCGGCGCTTGGCCATGCTGCGCGTGCTCGACGCGGCGCATACCTGGGAGGGGTGGCCGACCTGCGCCGAGTGGCTGTCCTTCATGACGGGCATGAGCCTCGTGACGGCCCGCACGCACGTGCGGATCGCTCGCCAACTCGCCTACCTGCCCAACGTCGACGAAGCCTTCGGGCGGGGCGAGCTGAGCTACTCCAAGGTGCGCTTGCTCTGCAGCGTGCTCCAGCCGGAGGTGACCGACCCGAAGTACGAGCTGCGCTTGGTCGCTCAGGCGCGCGCGTTCACGACGGAGCAGCTGCGGCGCGTGATCGGGTGCACTCGCAACGTGCTGAAGGGCGGGGCCGATGCCGCCGCGGAGCGGGAGCGGCGAACGAGCTTCCGCGTGGAGCAGCTCGCGGGGGGCATGACCGTGATCCAGTGCTTCCTGCCCAGCGACGTCGCGGCCCGCGTGGTGGGGGTGGTCGAGTGCGCGATGGAGGACCTGGTCAAGAAGCGGCCCAAGGCGCCTGCGGTCGAGCTGGTCGAGACCTTGGAGGAGTTGGCGGGTGCTCCGGAGGTGTCGTCGGGCCAGGCTGTTCGAGCCGAGGAGTTGGGGGCCGAGGCTGCAGGGTCCGAGGCTGCAGGGTCCGAGGCTGCAGGGTCCGAGGCTGCAGGGTCCGAGCCAGCAGGAGTAGAGGCAGCAGGAGTTGAGGCGGCAGGGGCCGTGGCTGACGAGGGGTCGCGGGAGGAGGCGGCGGAAGGACGCGGGGAGGCGGGCGTCGTGCGTGGCTCGGCGGCGGACCCGTCCGGCTCCAACGGCCCGAGGCGGGTCGGCGATCCAGCTGGATCGCCTCGGGAGGAAGGACTTAGGCCCTCGGTCGCCATGGCTGACGGGTTCGTGGCCGTGTTCGAGCGCTACCTCGAGCACCGGTCCTGTGGACAGCCAGGCAAGCCAGGCGAAGTGCTCTTGACCGTGTCGGTCGACACGCTGACGGGGACCATGGCGAACCGCTGCCAGCTCAGCCCTGCGCTCGTGCAGCAGTGGACCTGCGACGCGGTGGTCCAGCCCGTGCTGACCGACGCCAAGGGCGAGGTCCTTGACGTCGGGCGCAGGCACCGTGTGGTGCCGCCGCGCCTGCGCCGCGCGCTGGGGCTCCGCGACGGCGAGGTGTGTCAGTTCCCTGGCTGCGGAGCGCGGGCCTTTCTCGAGGCGCACCACCTGAAGCCCTGGCTGAAGGGAGGGGAGACCAAGCTCGGCAACCTGGCCCTGATCTGTCGCCGCCACCACCGCTTCTTGCACCAGGCCCAGTTCAGCGTCGAGCTGACCAACGAGGGGCTCGTGTTCAGGGACCCCAGCGGCAAGGCGTTGACGCTGCCGGAGCTCCCGGTCGCGCGCGATCCGCGGCGGGAGCTCGACGTCCTCTTGCGCGAGTCTCGACTGACCCCGGGCGGTCTGAAGTGTCAGGACGGGAAGACGAACTATGACTTCTGCATGGCGGTCAGTGGGATCGCGGACACCGTCGAGCGTGGACAGATGAAAGGTCCCCTCGCCCCCGCGGATCACTTCTCGAACTTCGTCTCTCCGCACGCCTACTGGCAATGGGTCGAGGCCGAGTCGCTCGGGACCTGCCCTCGTGGCTGGAGTCCCCGCCGGGTGGATTCCTCGGGAGCCGACGTGAAGGGCTGAGGCGCCTGCGAGTCAGCCCTGGGCTCGGACGGCCTGCCACTGCTCCCAGACCAGGTCGGGGTCGAGGTCGGCGTAGCCGCGCGCGCGCTCGAGGGTCTGGGCGTGCTCCTGGCTGACCATCACGCAGGGGCACTTGTCGCGGAACTCCTCGACCTCGGCCTGAGTCATGGCCCGCCCCAGCTTCTTCTCGCGGGCCAGGAGCATCACGCGCAGGGCGGGCACGAAGGAGGGCGTCTCCGCCGGGATCTCGCGGGCGGTGCCCCCGGGCGGGCCGACACGCCATACGCCGTAGGGGTTGTGGCAGGGGTGCGAGTCCGGGTAGTTGAGGTCCGGCCAGCGGGTCAGCACCCGCCGGGGCGACTCCGCGTCGGTCGAGAAGGTCTGGCCCGAGAGCAGGAGCGGGTCCTCCGCGAGTTGATACACGTTGAGGGTCCCGACCAGCTCGCTGATCTCGTCGGCCGGACCCTCGGCGTAGGCGTCGGGGAGCGAGAAGGCGTGCATGCCGCAGCTCTGCAGCTTGCCCTCCTCGCCGAGCATCACGACCGCGCCCCGGTGCCAGGCCCACGGGTCCTCGCTGCTGAAGAGCTCCAGCCAGCGGTCGACGTCCCAGCCGAGCATCGACTCCTCGATCCGGACCGCGATCGCGCCCGCCTCCCGCAGCGCTGCGACGATCGCGACCACCCGCTCGCGGTCCGCGCGCAGGTCGAAGGGCAAGGGCAGGACCAAGGCGCCCGGAGCCGCCGCCAGCCGCTCCAGCACCGGCTCCTCGACGGTCCCGAAGGAGAAGGCCTCGGCGAAGCTCCCGTCCTGCTCGACCCAGGTGAAGCCGACGGGCTCCTCGAAGCCCTCGCCGCTCAGGCCGCCCACGTCGAGCTGCAGCCCGTGCTTGGCGAGCGGGGGCCCCCACTCGGCCCAGGAAGCCTGGGTGCCGGGCACGAAGAGGGTCAGACGGGTGACAGGGCGACGCTCGCTCATGGCCCGAGTGTAGACCGCTGCGGGAACTCCGAGCGGGGCTCGCGGGTGGGACCCGCATGGCCGCCAAGATCCTGGTCCTGCGCTCCGTGTCCCGTCCGCGCCGCTGCGCCTACTGCCACGACGGGCTGGGCGCGGGGGTGGCCTGCGCGGGCTGCGGGGTGCGCATGCACCAGGGCTGCTGGCGGGCGCTAGGGCGCTGTCCTTCCCTGGGGTGCGCGGGCCTGGCGCGGCCGCGGGAGCGGCGCGCGAGGTTCTCCTGGGGCTCCGCGCTGCCCTTGATCTTGCTCTCGGCGCTGGCCTTGGCCCCCTTGCCGGCCTTCGTGCTGGGGAAGAGCTTCGGAGGGGGCCTGCCCGCCGAGGTCGCCGCGCCTCCCTACGAACCGGAGCCTGCCTGGCGGCCGGAGCCAGAGCTGCTGAGCTTCCGCGACGCAGCGCTGGAGCTGCTGCGGACGCATCCGGAGGGGACGCTCGGGCCGGAGGAGCTGCTGGAGCTTCCCGAGGAGATCGCCCGCTACGCGCCCCAGGTCGTCGTCGTCGGGAAGGACCGGGTCGAGGTCTACCTCGCCCATGGGGTGGTCACGGTTGGCCCAAATCGGGAGGACAGGCGGGTGATCAGCGACGACGACCTCCCAGCCGGCGAGCTCGTCCCGCGCCTGTGGTGGGAGCGGCGCCGCTAGCAAGTGTTTTGGTCGCAGCGCCTTGCACCGGCCGTGTCCGGTCCTGCCCGGTCGCGCCCTGGGAGCCGAAGGCAGGCCCAGCCATTCCTGAGGTCGTTCAAGCCCAAGGAGCGACCCATGATCAACACCGAAACCCGTCTTGACGGCCCGCTTCGCGGGCCTCGTCGCCTGCGGCGACCAGAAATGCGCTCGGACAGGCCCGCATGAGCCTCGACGCATCCTCACGGACACAAGGGGCCTGTCCTCCCGATTTCGAAACCCTCCTCGACCATCCCCAGGTCACCCTGCTCGACCCCGACCTCTGGGCCTACGTGATCGACGACCTGCTGACGCCCGAGGAGTGCCAGCAGTGGATCGAGCTGGCCGAGGCGAAAGGCTTCGGGCCGGCGCCGATCACGACGGGCCTGGGGCCGATCATGGCGCCCCACGTCCGCAACAACACGCGGGTCATGATCGACTCCCACCGCGCCGCCCGGGGCCTCTGGGGACGCCTGAGTCCCTTCGTGCCCACGGACTTCGCCGGCTGGCAGGCCTGCGGGCTCAACGAGCGGCTGCGCTTCTATCGCTACGAGGCGGGACAGCAGTTCAACTGGCACTTCGACGGCTGCTACGCCCGCAGCGAGCGGGAGCAGAGCCACCTGACGGTGCTCTTCTACCTCTCGAGCGCCGAAGGCGGCGCCACCGAGTTCAGCACCTACACCGACCTGCCGGCGGTCGAGCCGGCGCCGGGGCGGGTCCTGATCTTCAAGCACCGGGCGGTCGAGCACCGCGGGGCGCCCGTGTTCGGTGGACGTAAGTACGTGCTGCGCAGCGACGTCATGTTCCAGGCCCCTCCGCTGGGGCTGATGTCGGGCCGGGAATAGCCGACCCGGTCGCTAGGATCCGGGGCCTATGGCTCGACCCCCCCGCTTGTTCCTCTTCGACGGCTCGGCCCTGGCCTATCGCAGCCACTTCGCCTTCATCAAGAACCCCCTGCGCAACGCGCAGGGGCTCAACACGTCGGCGGCCTACGGCTTCACGCGCGACCTGCTGCGGATCCTCGACGAGGAGACTCCGGAGCGGGTCGCCGTCGTGTTCGACGTCAGCAAGACCACCTTCCGCCACGAGCGCTACCCCGAATACAAGGCCACCCGCGAGCTGATGCCCGCCGAGATGGAGGCCTGCCTGCCGCGGATCGAGGAGATCGTGGACGGGCTGGGGCTGGTCCGGCTCGGCGTGGACGGGGTCGAGGCCGACGACGTGATCGGGACCCTGGCGCTGCAGGGCGCCGAGGCCGGCTACGAGGTGTTCCTCGTCACCGGGGACAAGGACTTCTGCCAGCTCGTCACCGACCGGATCAAGATCTACAACCCCTTCCGGCGCAACGAGCGGCTGGAGGTCCTCGATCCGGACGGCGTCGAGGCCCGCTACGGGGTCCGGCCCGAGCAGTTCATCGACTACCTGGCCCTGATGGGCGACAGCTCGGACAACGTCCCGGGGGTGCCCAAGGTCGGCAAGAAGCGCGCGGTCGAGGTGCTCGAGCACTTCGGCTCCCTGGACGCCGCCCTGGCCGACCCCAGCGGCTTCCCGCTGGCCTCGATCCGCGCGGCGCTGGAGGAGCACGCCGACCAGGCCCGCATGAGCCGCGAGCTGGTCACGATCACGACCGAGGTCCCGCTCGAGGTCTCCCTCGACGACCTGGTCCAGGGAGAGCCCGACCGGGCCGAGCTCTCGGAGCTCTTCGCCGTGCTCGAGTTCCAGGAGCTCGGGCGGCGCTTCTCGGCGGATATCTCCGAGGACCCCCACGTCCACCACCGCGTCGAGCCAGAGCAGCTCTCCGAGTTCATCGGGAAGCTGCGCGAGGCCGGCGAGTTCGTGTTCGACCTCGAGACCAGCAGCCTCGACCCGCGCCAGGCCGAGATCGTGGGCATGGCCTTCAGCTACCAGGAGAACGAGGCCCACTACCTCGCCGCCACCGAGACCCTCGGCACGAGCGCCTTCGAGCTCTTCCCGGTCGAGCTCGACTTCACGGCGCACCTCGAGCAGCTCAAGCCCCTGCTCGAGGACCCCAGCGTCAAGAAGGGCGGGCAGAACCTCAAATACGACGTGGCGGTCCTGCGCCGCTACGGGATCGAGGTGGCGGGGATCGGCTTCGACACGCTGCTCGAGAGCTACGTGCTCGACCCCTCGCTCAACAGCCACGGCCTCGACGCCTTGGCGCTGCGCTACCTGGGCTACAAGAAGATCGCGACCAGCGAGGTGATGGGGAAGTCGAAGCGCAACATGCGCGACACCCCCGACCAGGAGATCTTCCCCTACGCGAGCGAGGACGCCGACATCACGCTCCGGCTGCATCGCCGCTTCGAGCGCCGGCTCAGCAAAGAGCCCGCCCTCGAGCGCCTCTACCGCGAGGTCGAGCTGCCCCTGCTCTCGATCCTGCTCGAGATGGAGCAGACCGGGGTCAAGATCGACACGGCGGCCCTGGCCGCGACCAAGAGCGAGTTCAAAGAGCGGCTGCGCGTGCTCGAGGAGGAGGCCTTCGAGATCGCGGGCGAGCCCTTCAACCTGAACTCCGTCAAGCAGGTCGGCTCGCTCCTCTTCGAGCGCCTGGCCCTGCACACGGAGCTGGGGATCCGCGTCAAGCGCACGACCGGCGGGGCGCTCTCGACCGACCAGGAGGTGCTCGAGTCGCTGGCCGAGCACCACCCCCTCCCGCGCAAGATCCTCGAGCACCGGGCGCTGGACAAGCTGCTGGGGACCTACGTGGTCGCCCTCCCGCAGCTGATCGACCCCGGCACGGGGCGGGTGCACACCAGCTTCAACCAGGCCGTGACCGCGACCGGCCGGCTCAGCTCGTCGGACCCCAACCTGCAGAACATCCCGATCCGGAGCGAAGAGGGGCGCCGAATCCGAGCCGCGTTCATCGCCGGCGAGCCGGGCTGGCGCCTGCTCTCGGCCGACTACAGCCAGGTCGAGCTGCGGGTGCTCGCGCACCTCGCCCAGGACGAGGCCCTGATCGAGGCCTTCCAGGCCGGCCACGACATCCATCGCGCGACCGCGGCCCGGGTGTTCGAGGTGCCCATCGAGGACGTCAGCTCGGAGCAGCGCGGGCGGGCCAAGGCGATCAACTTCGGGATCGTCTACGGGATGGGCCCCAACCGCCTGGCTCGCGACACGGGGATGGAGAAGGACGAGGCGGTCCAGTTCATCGCGAGCTACTTCGAGAGCTACCCCGCGATCAAGGCCTACCTCGACGGCTCGGTCGCGGCGGCCCGCGACAAAGGCTACGCCGAGACGATCCTCGGCCGGCGTCGTCCGCTCGGCGCCTTGCGCACCGCGCGGCGGATGGAGCGCGCCAACGC
>CALDQK010001017.1 GCA_937911525.1 uncultured bacterium | reverse complement strand
GAGCAGGGGCTCGCCGCCGACCGCGTAGACGTCGCTGATCGCGTTGGTCGCGGCGATCCGCCCGAAGTCCCGCGGGTCGTCCACGATCGGCATGAAGAAGTCGGTCGTGCTGACCACCGCGCTCCCGTCGCCGAGGTCGAGCACCGCCGCGTCGTCGCGGGTGTCGTGGCCGACCAGCAGCTGCGGCGGGCGCTCGCCGGGGCGGACCTGCGCGAGGATCTCGCGCAGCACGGCGGGGCTGAGCTTGCAGCCGCAGCCGGCGCCGTGGCTGAACTGGGTTAGACGGATCATGTGGGGCCTCAGGGTTCGGCGAGGAGGCGCACGCCGCCTTCGCGGCGAGTGACCCCCTCGCGGTCCAGGTGTTCGAGGAGCGCCACCGCGAAGCGGCGGTTGGCGCGCAGGGCGTCCCGCAGGGCGCCGAGGCTGGCGGGCCCCGCGGCGAGCGCGGCGCGGACCCGCGCCACGCTCTCCTCGTAGCAGGAGCGCTGAACGACGACGTCGTCGAGCTGCACCGCCTCGCCGACTTCGAGCAGGTAGTCGAGCACCTCTCGCGCTCGCGCCGCGGGGTGGGGCGGGCAGCGCTCCAGCTGAGTGCGGGCGCCGGGCTCGGGGCCGGTCCGGCGCATCTCCTCCAGCAGCGCAGTCTTCAGCGGCTCCCACTCGCGCGGGAGGGCTGGTTGGTGGGCGCTGGCCGCGTAGCGGGAGGGGTCGCTGCCAGGGATCAGCCGGACCTCGTCCGCGGCGCAGAGCGCCGCGAGCGCGGCGTCCAGCTGGCTCTCGTCGGGGCTCTCGAGGCGCTGGCGGAGCTCGCTCTTGGTCGCGCCAGCGCGGGTCGGGTGCTGACGGTGGCTCTCGACCAGCGCGGCCAGGGTCCGCTCCCGCAGCGCGGACAGGACTCGCTCGCGCCGCTTCGACTCGGCCAGGGTCAGGAAGGTGCCGGCGGGAGCCTCGGCCGCGCGCCCCGCCCGGACCAGGCGGCGGAGCGCGTCCAGGAGCTCGTCTGGCGTGAAGCCGAGGGAGCCGGCCGCTTCGCGCAGCTCCGGGCTGCCGGCGCTCAGCCCCTCCCGGCCGTTGGCCTCCAGCTCGACGAGGGCTTGCTCGTCGGGGTCGCCGAGGGCGGCCTCACGGCGGGCCAGGCGCTCGAGCACGAAGGGGCGGAAGGCCTTCAGGCGCCAGCGGGAGCGGCCGAGGATCACCCCGCCGCCGAGGGTCTCGAGGGGCGAGCTGCGGCGGAGCACGAAGCGGTCCCCAGGGAGGGCCACCACCGGAGCGCGCAGGCGGAGCTGAGCCAGGGCGCGCTCGCCGGGGTCGAGCGAGGTCGCGTCGAGCAGGACGACCTCGCCCAGGACCTCGGCGGTTCCGAGGTGGACCCGGACCGGCGTCCGCTTACCGAACGCGGGGCGCGCGAGGCCCAGGGCGCGCAGGCGAACCTCGAACAGCTCGCCCGGGTGGAAGGAGTCGGGGCTGGCGAGGGTGTCCCCGCGCGTGACGGCCTTGCGGTCCAGATCCGCCAGGTTGAGCGCCGAGCTGTGCCCGGCCCGCGCGCGCTCGGCCGGCCGCCCGTAGGCCTGGACGCCGCGGACGCGCGCCTCGAGGAGCTGGCCGCGGGCGTCGTGGACGACGACCCGCTCACCCGGGGTGACGCAGCCGCTGAGCGGGATCCCGGTCAGCACCGTGCCGAAGCCCTTGATCGAGAACACCCGCTGGACGGGCATTCGAAAGGGCCCCGCGACGGGGCGGCGCTCGACGCCGCGGACCAGGCGGGCCAGGGTCTCGCGCAGCGCCGCTATCCCCTCGCCGGTGCAGGCCGAGACGCGCAGGCGCGGCGCTCCGGCCAGGAAGGTCCCGGCCAGCAGCTCGTCGAGCTCGCCCTCGAGGGCCGCGAGCAGCTCGGCGTCGACCCCGGGCCGGTCGATCTTGGTGAGCGCCACGGCCCCGCTGCGGAGGCCGAGCACGTCGAGGATCTCCAGGTGCTCGCGGGTCTGCGGCATGACCCCGTCGTCCGCCGCGACCACGAGCAGCACCAGGTCGACCCCGGTCGAGCCCGCGACCATGTTCTTGACGAAGCGCTCGTGGCCGGGGACGTCGACGACTCCGACCGCGCGCCCCTCGAGCTCGAGGGGCGCGAAGCCGAGGTCGATCGTCATGCCTCGCCGCTTCTCCTCGGCCAGACGATCGGGGTCGACCCCCGTCAGCGCCTGGACGAGGGCGGTCTTCCCGTGGTCGATGTGTCCGGCGGTGCCGAGGACGACGCGGGCGATCTCGTCGTCCGCCAACGCCCCGCGCTCCCGCCAGTCGGCAGATCCGTACACGCGTGCTCCCTGAGTTCGGTGATCAGGGCGGGGGACCCCCGCCCGGGCACGCGAACTCAGGTGAAAGGCAGGTCGTGGACGTCTGCGGCCAGGTGCACGGGAGGCGGCGCCTACTTCATGGAGGTGGCGCGGGCGGCGGCCGCCGTGCCCTCGACCTTCTTGCTGGTCGCGAACTTCTCGAGCACCTTGGCGCGGACCTCGGGGGGCTGGCCCTGCAGCTTGGCCAGCAGCTTCTGGAGCGCGAGCGCGGCCTTGAGCTCGCGCTTGAGCTGCTTGTCCTTCTTGAAGGCCTTCAGCTTCTCCTTGGCCGTGTCGCCCTCCTCGCTGCCCTTGAAGTGCTTGGCGAACCAGCCGAGGGTCTGGTACGCGCCCAGGTAGTTGCCCTCCTCCTGGTAGCGCTGAGCCAGCTCGAGCTGACGGGCGGCGAGCTCGTCGACCTTGGCGACGATGTAGGCGCCGTCCTCGCGGGCCTGGGCGCTGGCCTTCTCGTCCTCGGCCAGCTCGCGCGCCTCGGCGCGGGCCTTGGCGAAGTCCTTGCCCATGTAGAGCTTGACCGCCTTGAGCGCCCCGGGGGCGAAGTCGGTCTTGCCCAGGCCGGGGAAGCGGACCTTGGCGATCTCCTGCTCGATCAGCTGGTCGAGCTTGCTGGTCTCGGCGGCGGGGTTGCCCTGCCAGATCACCTTGCCCTCGACGCCGATCAGCCAGGCGACCGGGATCCCGCCGTCGCCGCGGTAGTTGTTCCCGCCCCCGGCCGAGACGGAGTAGGTCTTGCCGCCCCGCTCCCCGACCTTGGCCTTGATCTGCTCGGGACTGTGGTTCTGCGCCTCGAAGGTGAAGATGTGCAGCCCGCGCTTGCCGTAGGTCTGCTGCAGCTTCTCGACGTGCGGGATCAGGGCCACGCACGGCGGGCAGCGCACGCCCCACTTCTCCACGAAGATCACCTCGCCGCGCAGCTTGGCGATCGACTCCTCCTCGGGCGGGTTCATGACCCAGGTGGCGGCGCCGAGCTCGGGGGCGGCCTCGCCGACCTTGGGGGAGGCGGCGGAGGCGGGTCCGCTCAGGGCCAGCAAGAGGGCCGCGGCGCTCAGGGCGCTGGAGAGTTTCTGCATGGGGGTGCTCCTTCCACGCACGCGTGGAGCGGGCGGAGGAGCGACCGGAACGTCAGGGCACGCGCGACGTCCAGGTGGCCACCTGCCACCCGAGATCGCTCAGTCAGTAATGGGGGATTCGCGCGTGCTGCATTCCGCTCAGACCATAGACACCGGGCGTCGATTCCTCAAGGAGCTGGCTGGCGCTACATGAAGCGACCCGCGCCAGGGGGGCACGGGTCACGGTGAAGCTAGGTGTGTGTTGTCGTGAGCGGCGCCAGGTCGAGGCGCATTTCCATTCATGCCTCAGAGGGAGGTGAGAGTCCGCGGCTTGCGCGCTCCAAGGGTCAAGGCGGTGGAGGTCCTGCTCTTGCAGCGCAAGACGCGGCCGAACCTCCCGAGCCCAAAGATGGGGGTCTGGGGGGCGCAGCCCCCCAGGAATCACGGGCCGACGCTGCTCGGTATGAGCGGCAGGGTTTGGAAGTTGGCGACGTTGGGCATGTGGCCGACGTCCTCCCGGGGCCCCTGATACTTGATCTTGAGGAAGTAGCCGGAGCGGCTGGACTGTCCGCCCTGGCCCTGGCCCTGCTCGAGGCCGACCTTCACGTAGTACCAGCCGCGCTTGCTGGGCTGGTTGACGCTGAAGTAGACGTGGCCCTTGCCGCGAGCGTGGTTGATCCGGTTGCCCTGGTCGTCGAAGAGGGCGACGTGGGCGATCTTGGTGGTGTCCTTGAGCCAGACGTCGACGTGGACGGGCTCGTTCTTCTCGCTCGTGAAGGGGGTCGCCTCGCTCCACCACTCACCGGCGGGGCGCATGTCCATGTCCTTCTCGGCCTCGAACTCCTGGACGGTGCGGCGGACGGGCGGGTTGGGCTGCTTGCCCTGGAAGCCGTCGCGGCCATACATGACGTAGCCGTTGGGGGGCACGGCGATCCGGGCCCAGCCGTGCTGGTTGGTCCAGACGTCGCCCACGTCGCCGGCGTAGTCGTGGAGGCGGACGTTGGGGCCGAAGTGGGTGCGGACCCAGGCGTGCTTCCAGGAGTTGGTGTTGTCGTTGTAGCCGGCGAGCAGGTTGCCCTCACGCTCGAGCACGTAGAGGTCCTCGTCGGCGTAGCGCTCGATCCCAGCGCCCCGGGCCATCATGTGGTGGATCCAGATCAGGTTGACCATGAAGTCGCGGACGTTGCCGTTGTCGTCGAAGAGGTCCTGCCAGTAGACGCAGGGGTAACCGGGGGCCGCCAGAATGAAGGCGTAGGCCAGGTTGCTGCGGTTGTAGAGGTGCAGGCCGTTCGCCCGACGGAAGGTGTCGTGGCTGTTGCAGAAGGTGACCGAGTGGCGGTCGTCCCAGAAGCGGCTGCGCAGGCCGCGCATGTCGTAGTAGCCGTTGCCGTGGGCCATGCTGAGCAGCTGGAAGAAGAGCGTGAAGTCGAACACGCTGCTGCGGCCGCGGTTGGCGTTGACCCACCACTGCAGGGTGCTGGGGTTGCCGTCGTAGAACTCGCCGACCGAGAAGCGGCTCTGACCCATGCCCTCCTGGACCTGGTAGAGCAGGCCCTCGGTGAACTCGGGCTTCATGTGCTTGACCGCGTCGATCCGATAGCCGTCGACGCCGGTCTGCTTGTCGAACCAGCGGATCCACTTGAAGAAGCCGTCCCGCACGTAGGGGACGTCCTGGTTGATGTCAGGGAGGCCGGCCACGGCCTCGTACCAGTCGCCGTGCCAGTCCTTGGGGTGGAAGTCCCAGGGGGCCATGGTGAAGCGACCGACGGCCTCCGAGCCGCGCAGGTCCTTGTACTCGTAGCCCGCCTTGGTGCCGCCCGAGCGGTGGTTGGGGACGATGTCGGCGTAGGCGTCGATCCCGTTGGCGTGCAGGATCGAGATCATCTTGAGCAGGTCGCGCTTGTGGCCCCACTTGGTGGGGACGGTGCCGCGCTGGTCCTGGCTGCCGAGGTCGTAGAAGTCGTAGGGGTCGTAGCCCGAGCTGTAGCCGCCGCTGGCGCCCTTGGTGAAGGCGGGCAGCCAAATGCCGGTGATCCCCCACTTGCGGAACTGGGGGGCCATCTTGCTCAGCTTGTTCCACCACTCCTCGCCGACCGGGCTATCCCAGTACCAGCCTTGGAGCATGACGCCGTTGACGTCGTCGTTGGCCTGGACGGCGCTCGGAGCGGCAATCAGGGTCAGCGAGATCAGCAGAGTCAGGATCGTGTGGCGCACAGGTCGCTCTCCTTTATTCGGTGGCCCGCTTCGCGGGCCTCGTCGCCTTCGGCGACACGAAATGCGCTCGGACAAGCCCGCATGAGCCTCGACGCTCTCGCATGAGCCGACGGGGCTTGTCCTCCCGATTTCCAAACTAGAAGAGCCATCACCCCCCACAGCCGGACAGAGTTTTCTAGGTTACTGCAAATAGGTGGGTTATGCCGAGCGAGCGGACGCGCTCGCCCCATCCACGCGTCCCGTAGCCCAGGTTCCTTTTGCTAATCTAGAAGGAGTTACGAGGAGCGCGCATGCGGCCGGAGGACATTGAGAGCGTCGAGCTCGACGGAGAGTCGCTCGCGATCGAGGAGGTGATCGCGGTCGCGCGCCTGCGCCGACCGGTCAAGATCGCCCCGGCCGCCCAGCACCGGGTGGCCTGCTGTCGGCGCATGGTCGAGGTCCTCGTCGAGCGCGGCGAGAAGATCTACGGCCTCACGACCGGCTTCGGCAAGCTGCGGGACGTCACGATCGCGCAGAAGGACGTCCAGCAGCTGCAGATCAACCTGATCCGCAGCCACGCCTGCGGCGTCGGCGAGCCCCTGGACGAGGACGTCGTCCGCGCCGCTCTGCTCCTGCGCGCCAACACCCTCTGCCGGGGCGTGTCGGGGATCCGGGTCGAGACCCTCCAGGCCGTGGTCGACCTGCTCAACGACGGGGTCTACCCCTACGTGCCCGCCAAGGGCTCGGTGGGCGCCTCGGGCGACTTGGCCCCGCTCAGCCACCTGGCGCTGGTCGTCATGGGCGACCCCGGCGGGCGCGTCCTGCCGCGCAGTCGCCGGCTCGGGCGAGAGGTGGTCAAGGGCGCCCGCGCCGAGGACTTCGTGGCCTGCGGCGTGGCGAGCTGGGCCGAGGCGGGCCTCGAGGACGAGCCGGCCTTCCGCCCCGTGACGCTCCAAGCCAAGGAGGGCCTCGCGCTCAACAACGGAACCCAGTTCATGACCGCGATCGGCTGCCTGCTGATCTACGACGGCACGATCGCCCTCGACTGGGCCGAGCTGGCCAGCGCCATGACCCTGGAGGCCTGCCGCGGCGTGATCCACGCCCTGCGCGACGAGCTGCACCAGGCCCGCCCCGTCAGCCACCAGGCGGCGACCGCGGCCCGGATCCGCGGCCACGTCGGCGGGAGCGAGATCCTGGACGTGCTCTTGAACACGGCCCACCTGCGGCGCGCGCGCTTCCACCTGCGCGAGGCCCACCACCACCTCGGGGCTGCGGTGGAGGACGCCGAGAGCCAGGACATCGCCGATCGCTGCGAGGAGGCCGACCTGCGGATCGGCGCCCTGCTCGACGAGCTGGACCGCTTCCTCCCCGACGAGGGGCACGACCCCCTGCCCGAGCTGCTCGCGCACCGGCACCGCACCTTCCGCGCGCAGATCCCCCACTACGAGCACCTGCTCGCGCCCCTGCGCCGCGAGGCGACGGGGCTGCTGAGCTTGATCGACCAGCCGAGCTTCCCCCGCACGCCGCTGATGCGCGAGTCGGTGGTCGGCTTCATGCACGCCCTCGACGCGGCGGTGCCCAGCGCCCCGCCCGTCCAGGACGACTACTCGCTCCGCTGCTCGCCCCAGGTGCTGGCCTGCGCTCACCGCGCGCTGGAGCACGCCCGCGAGGTGGTCTCGGTCGAGATCAACTCCGCCACCGACAACCCGCTCCTCTTCCCGCCCGAGCCCGAGGGCGGCTTTCAGACCATGGACGTGGAGGCCTACGCGACCTGGCTGGGCGAGCCCGAGCGGGCCGCGGGCCTGGCCGACCTCGTGATCGGCGGCGGCAACTTCCACGGCGAGCCGGTCGGCATGGTCCTGGACTACCTGGCGATCGCCCTCAGCGAGGTAGGCAACATCTCCGAGCGCCGGATCGCGCACATGGTCGACGCCAGCCTCAGCAACGGGCTGCCGCCCTTCCTCATGGAGGGCAGCGGCCTCAACTCGGGCTTCATGGTGCCTCAATACACCGCGGCCGCCCTGGTGTCGGAGAACAAGGTCCTCAGCCACCCGGCCACGGTCGACTCGATCCCCACCTGCGCCGGCAGCGAGGACCACGTCAGCATGGGCACCCACGCCGCGCGCAAGGCGCAGGAGGTGCTCGAGAACGTGCTCCACGTGCTCGCGATCGAGGTCCTGGCGGCCTTCCAGGGGCTGAGCTTCCGCGCGCCGCTGCGGCCCGGCGAGGGCGTGGCGGGGATCCGCGAGTTCCTGCGGGGCAAGGGCATGCGCCCCTACACCGACGACCGGGTGATGTACCCCGACAT
>CALDQK010001016.1 GCA_937911525.1 uncultured bacterium | reverse complement strand
TGTCCGTCAGCGCCCGGCCGAGGGCGTAGAGCAGGAGGTGCATGCTCTCCAGGGAAGGCCGGAGGTAGAACCGGCGCTCGGCGCAGCGGCGGGAGATCGCGTGGGCTTGGTTGGGCAGGA
Organism: uncultured bacterium; assembly: GCA_937911525.1. GTDB lineage: Bacteria > Planctomycetota > J058 > J058 > J058 > NORP233. The sequence continues at coordinate 8,983 of CALDQK010001016.1, read as the reverse complement.
AGCGGCGAGGGATCGTCACGGTTCCGCAGACTGCAAGGGGCGGACCGAGGACAAGTCCCGAGACAGCGGGCTGGATTCGTGAGGTCGACGGGCAACATCTGCCCGTTCGTCTCAGGGCACGTGCCTAGGGCGTCTGCCAGGTGAAGGCGAGCTGGGTCGGCTCGCTCGCGCTCGCGAGCAGGAACGCGATCCCGTTGTCCCCGAAGGTGTAGGGCAGCTTGCCGCCCGCATCGAGCTGCAGGAGGAGCCTGTCGCACACGACGCCGCTCGCGCTCTTCTCCTCACCCCCGCCCTGGATCCAGTGCGGCCAGCCGCCGGCCTTGTCGCCCGCGAGGTTCAGCTTCTCGAGCGCCTCGCGCTCCTCGGCGTCCAAGGGCTGAGCCTCGAGCGAATCTCGGTGCGGCCAGTCCTCCTTGGGCTTCAACCACCCCGTGATCGTCTGCCGCGGCTCGTGCGGCTCTCGGTTCGGCAAGGGCTCGGCCATGACCAGCTCCCCCTCGCTCGGCAAGAGCCGCACGAGGTGCTCGTTGGTCTCACCGCTGAAGAAGAGCTGCGCCAGGCCCGCCCGCTCGTCGCCGAGGACTTCGGGGGGGAGGATCGCGAGGTCGAGCTGGCAGACGAAGTCCAGGGGCTCGCCGCTGGCTCCCGTCGGCCAGGCCTCACCTGGGCGCAAGGCCGGGAGGCCTCCCTGGCGCGACTCGCGCACGCCGAGCTTCTTCCGCGTGGACCTGCTTGGGGGTCGGCTCGTGCGCGGCGGTCGCGGCCCGAATGGCGGCCGCGTCGCCGGCCTTGAGCGCGTCCTTCAGCGCCTGACGTGCGTCGGCCACGCTAGGCCAGCCACTCGCCGACCTGGCGCGCGTAGTAGCTCAGGATCACGTCCGCGCCGGCGCGCCGGATCGCCGTCAGCGCCTCGAGCGCGACCCGCTTCTCATCCAGCCAGCCGCGCTCGCTCGCGGCCTTCAGCATCGCGTATTCGCCGCTGACCTGATACGCAGCCACGGGCAGCGTCGTCGCCTCGCGCACCAAGCGGATCACGTCCAGGTAGGGCCCCGCCGGCTTGACCATTAGCATGTCCGCGCCCTCGGCCTCGTCGGCCTCGACCTCGCGCAGCGCCTCGCGCGAGTTGGCTGGGTCCATTTGATAGGTCTTCTTGTCCCCGCCCCGGGGCGCCGAGTCGAGCGCGTCGCGGAAGGGCCCGTAGAAGGCGCTCGCATACTTGGCCGTGTAGCTGAGGATCGAGACCTCCGTGAAGCCGTCGCCGTCGAGCGCGTCGCGGATCGCCGCCACGCGGCCGTCCATCATGTCGCTGGGCGCGATGATGTCCGCCCCGGCCCGAGCCTGGCTGAGCGCCTGCTTGCAGAGCACCTCCACCGTCTCGTCGTTGAGGATCCGCCCGTCCTCCGCCACCAGCCCGTCGTGCCCCATGCTGCTGTAGGGGTCGAGCGCGACGTCGGTCACCACGCACAGGTCCGGCCACTTCTCCTTCAGCCGGCGGATCGCGCGCGGGATCAGCGCGCTGTCGTCGTAGCACTCCTCCGCGCCGGGCGTCTTGCGCTCGTCGGGCACCTTGGGGAAGAGCACCACCGCGTTGACCCCCACCCCGCGCGCCGCCTCGACCTCCGCCTGGAGCGAGTCCAGCGTGTGCCGCATGCACCCAGGCATGGAGGCGATCGGGATCGCCGCGTCCCCTTCCTCGTGCAGGAAGAGCGGATAGATGAAGTGCTCCGGGCCGAGGTGGGTCTCGCGGTGGAAGGAGCGGACCACCTCGCTCTTGCGGTTGCGGCGAGGGCGAGCGCGCAGGAAGGGACTCACGGCAGGGACCTCCTCGAAGTTGAAGGCGCCTAGTGTAGCTGCCCGCGTCCGGCCCAGAGCGCGAGCCCAAGCCAGAGCGCGAGCGCGAGCCCCGCCAGCCCGAAGCCCAGCCGCAGCGAGGGCGGCTCGAAGCGGAGCCGCACGCGCCGCGGGCCGCTGCCAGGGACCTCGAGCTCCAACAGCCCGCCCCGCGAGCCGACCGGCAGCGCGCGCCCGGCCAGCTCTGCCCGCCAGCCGGGGCTGAAGGCCTCCGCCACGCAGAGACGCAGCTCCCCGCCCTCGAGCTCGAGCTCCAGCGTGTCGGGCCGCTCCCGCGGCAGCAGGCGCGCGCCCCCCTCGCCGGCGAGCACCTCGACCAGGGGGGCGGGGTCTGGGTTCTCGAGCAGCCAAGCGCCCCGCCAGGGCCGAGGGTGCTCGCGATAGGGAGCGCTGAGCTGGCGCGCGTAGAGGAGGGTCAAGGAGCCGGGACCCTGCTGGTCGCCGACCCGCAGCCGGCCCAGCTCGGGCCTGGCCGAGTAGATCGCGCTCGCCCCGGGCGGGTCGCTCTCGAGGCGCAGGGTGACCTGCCCTGGCTCCAAGGGGGGCTCGAAGCGAAACGCGAGCGCGCCCCGCCCCGCGCCGGGGAGGAAGCACTCGGACGCTCGCTCCCCCGCAGGCCCGCTGATCCGCAGCCGAAAGCGCGTCGGCCCGCGCGAGCTCACCTCGGGCAGGCTCACGACGTCGCAGGCCGGCACCCGCGCGCTCTGCTGAACGCCCCCGGCCGGCAGCGGCACGTGAGGCCCGCCGTAACCCTGACTCCCGGGCAGCCAGTTGCTCAGCCCGCGGCGCAGGTTGGCGCGCAGGTTGGGATCGTCGCTGATCACCCAGCGGATCCCGAGGCGGTCGGCGACCGCGTCGTCGAAGCCCAGGGCGCCCATCATCGGGCCCTCGAAGGGCGCGAGCGCGTCGAAGGTCTCCTGCACGTAGCGGTTCCCCAGCGCGTCGTAGGAGCGCACGCAGCGCAGCCCGTGCGCCAGCCCCCGATTCGGACCCAGCACGCGCTTGCCGACCGCGAACACCCGCCCCTCGAGCCCCCGCAGCCCCGCGGGCTCGGGCTGGGCAGCCTCGGCTGGAACGCCCGGCGCGAAGTCACTCGCGAAGGCGAAGAGCTCCAGCGCGAGCAGCCCCGCGAGCGCGACCTCGCGCAGCCCGCGCGAGCCGCGCAGCGCCCACAGCCCGCCGGTCGTCGCCAGCAGGGGGACCAGGAGCGCCAGCGTCGGCCCGCGCCCCGGTCGCGCCACCGCGTCCACCCGCCAGCCGGGGAAGGGGTCGAGGGCCGCGCAGATCACGCCAGCGCAGGCCAGCGGGACCAGCAGCGACCACAGCGGCGGTCGCCACTCGGTCCGCGTCAGGGCGTCGAAGCCGACCCCGCCCAGGAGCGCGATCCCCAAGGCCGCCAGGAAGCCGAGGCGGTGCACGCGCACCCCTGGCAGGGCCACCTTCGCCAGCTCGCAGACCGGGCTGAACACCACGAGCAGAGCCAGGACCGTCCAGCTCGCCAGGACCAACCCCAGCCGCCGGCGAGGGTGGGAGCGCGCCAGCCCGAGCAGCCCGCACGCCAAGGTCAACGCCCCCGCGTAGGCCGGCGCGAACTCGAGGAAGCCCGAGGGCAGGAAGGGCGCCGGGTAGATCGTGTCGCGCGGGTTACCCAGCAAGTCGGGGAAGAGGCTGAGCGGGAGCAGGCGCAGCGGCGCCTGCCCCGTGATCCCGCCCGCGAGGCGCGAGCCGAACTCGGTCGAGGCGCGCAGCGCGTCCACGAAGGGCAGCAGATGCGGCGCCGCCAAGAGCACGCCCAGCCCCGCGCCGACCGCCGCCGGGAGCGCCGCGCGCGCGGCGCTCTCCAGCCCGCGCGCGCGCGCCTGCGCCGCGGCCTCGCTCACCACCAGCGCCGCGCAGGCCAGCGCCGCGAAGAGCGCCGACTGGGCGTGCCCGCCGCACAGGCAACCCGCCGTGCAGAGCGCGAGCGCCAGCGCGCCGCTCCACACCTCGCGCCGCCCCCTCCCCCCCTGGCCCAGCGCGCGGTCGGCCGACCAGAGCAGCAGCCCGACCCAGGCGAAGGCGGCCGTGTGCGGGTGGAGCTGCCAGGCCGTGACCGGGCCCGCCCCCGCTCCGGCCAGCCCCGCGAAGAGGCTCCCGCGCCGCCCCACCCCCCGCTGGCGCAGGAAGAGGAACACCCCGCCCCCCAGCAGGAGCGTCTTGAGCAGCCCGACCAGGAAGAGCCCCGGGTTGGGGCCGAACAGGTAGTAGGGCAGCGAGAGCGGCGAGAACACCGCCGACTGGTCGTTGCCGAGGTGGGCCACCCCCAGCCCCTGATCGGGGTTCCACACCGGCAGCCGGCCCTGGCTCAGCTCGCGCCGCGTGAAGGCCAGCCAGGGCTCGAACTGGAGCAGCGGGTCGAGCAGGAGGTGATTCCGGATCTCGTGCGCCTCCGCCTGCCCGTAAGGCGCGAAGCGCTCGAGCTGGTCGGCGGGCGAGAGCACCCGCCCCGGCGGGAGCGCGCTGCGGTGCGTGCCCACGTAGAAGGCGCTCAGCGCCAGCAGGACCAAGGCAGCCGTCTGCCAGGGGCTGCCCCGCGCGACGCTCGGGGGCGCCCCGCTCAGACGGCCGCGGGCCAGCCGCGCGGCGCGGCGAGCTCTTCGCTGGCGGAGAACTTGCCCTTGCCCTCAGAGATCCCCGAGAGCGCCGTGTGCGGGTCGTGGGTGTAGAAGAGCCGCCCCCCGCGCCCGACCAGGTCGCCCAGCAGGGCCTGCTTCTCGTCGATCAGGAGCTCGGGGTAGCGGTCGTAGCCCATGGTGATCGGGAGGTGCACCCAGGGCGTGCCCGGGATCAGGTCGCCCGCGAACACGACGGGACCGGCCGCGGTCGCGACCTCGGTCAGGAGCAGCCCGGGCGTGTGCCCGTGGCTGTAGTGGAAGCGGTAACCCTCGCCCAGGGTCGCGCTCGTCTCGCCCTCGACCAGCTCCAGGCGCCCGCTCTGCTCGAGCAGGGGCTGCAGCTCGGGAATGAAGCTGCGCCGGTCGCGGAAGTGCGGGTGGTTGGCGCGCTCCCAGGCCTCCTTGCCGACCAGGAAGGTCGCGCGCGGGAACACCAGCTGCGGCTCCTCGCCCTCGGCGTAGGGCGTCAAGAGCCCCCCCGCGTGGTCGAAGTGGAGGTGGCTGAGCACGATCACGTCGATCTGCTCGGGCGTGAGCGAGAGCTCGGCCAGGCTCTCGAGCAGCACGTGGCTGTCCTCGACCACCCCGAAGCGGTCCTTCAGCTTGGGCGGGAAGAAGACCCCGATCCCGGTCTCGAACAGGAGCCGGCGCGCGACCTCGCCGCCCTCGTCCAGCTCCTCGACCAGCATCGCGCGGCAGCGGAGCGGGATCCGGTTCTCGTCGTCGGGCTCCAGCCAGCGCGACCAGAGCGCCTTGGGCGCGTTGCCGAACATGGCGCCCCCGTCGAGCTTCTGCGAGTTGCCCAGGACGGCGGTGATCCTGCGTTCCATAGCGACTCCTCCGCGGCGAATCCTACCGACCAACGCCGCCCCTGACAGACACGCGCCCCGCGCTTGTAAGCCCCAGGGAGCGGGCATATCGTCTCGCCCTCTCCTGGAGAAGCCATGAGCTCAGCACACCGCTACCGCACCCACACCTGCAACGAGCTGCGCCAGAGCCACGTCGGCCAAGAGGTCCGACTGAGCGGCTGGGTCCACTCGGTGCGCGACCAGAAGCACCACGTGTTCATCGACCTGCGCGACCACTACGGGGTCACGCAGGTCGCGTGCGTCGAGGACCACCCCCAGGTCCTCGAGGCGGCGCGCAAGCTCAAGGACGAGAGCGTGATCACGGTGGTCGGCACCGTCGCCGCCCGCGGCAAGGCCAATCCCAAGCTCGCCACCGGCGAGGTCGAGCTCGTCGCGACCGAGGTGATCGTCGACTCGATCGTCGAGAAGCTGCCGCTCATGGTCCGCCTGCCCAAGGGCGCCACCCAGGAGGGCGTCGCCGCCGACCGCGACAACGAGGAGCTGCGCCTGCGCTGGCGCTTCCTCGACCTGCGCCGCGAGCGGATCCACCGAAACATCGTGGCCCGCGACCAGATCATCAAGATCATGCGCGACCACATGGCCAAGGAGGGCTTCGTCGAGGTCCAGACGCCGATCCTGACCAACTCCTCGCCCGAGGGCGCCCGCGACTACCTCGTCCCGAGCCGCCTCCACCCGGGGACCTTCTTCGCGCTGCCCCAGGCGCCGCAGCAGTGGAAGCAGCTGCTCATGGCCTCGGGCTTCGACAAGTACTTCCAGATCGCGCCCTGCTTCCGCGACGAGGACGCGCGCGCCGACCGGGCCCCGGGCGAGTTCTATCAGCTCGACATGGAGATGGCCTTCGTCGAGCAAGAGGACGTGTTCGGCGTGATCGAGCGCCTCTACAAGGACCTCTGCGACCACCTCGAGATCCCTGGGATCCCCCAGAAGAAGCTGCAGGAGTACCCCTTCCCGCGGATCCCCTACTTCGAGGCCATGGACCGCTTCGGCACCGACAAGCCCGACCTCCGCTACGGCCTCGAGCTCACCGACGTGACCGAGGCCTTCCAGGGCACCGAGTTCGCCCTCTTCGCCGGCGCGCTCGAAGCGGGCGGCGTGGTCAAGGCGCTCCGGATCCCGGGCGGCGCCAAGGAGGGCAAGGGCTACGCGCGCAAGCTCGAGAAGCACGTCAAGGAGAAGGGCTTCGGCGGCCTGCCCAACCTGATCTACAAGGGCGACAAGGTCGACGGCACGATCAAGAAGCCGACCAGCGAGGCCGAGCAGGCCAAGGTCAAGGAGCTCGTGGGCGCCGGCGACGACGACCTCGTCGTGTTCGGCTTCGGCGAGCGCCTCGCCGCCTGCAAGGTCCTGGGCGAAGTCCGCGCCAAGGTCGCGACCGACCGCGAGCTGGCCGACCCGGACGAGATGGCCTTCGCCTTCGTGGTCGACTACCCCTTCTACGAGCTCGACGACGAGGGCAAGGTCGAGTTCAGCCACAACCCCTTCTCGATGCCCCAGGGCGGCATGGAGGCGCTGGAGTCGAGCGACCCGCTCTCGATCAAGGCCTTCCAGTACGACATCATCTGCAACGGCGTCGAGCTGAGCTCGGGCGCGATCCGCAACCACCGCCCGGACATCATGTATCGGGCCTTCGAGATCGCCGGCTACACCCGCGCAGAGATCGACTCCGAGTTCGGGCACATGATCCGCGCCTTCCAGTACGGCGCGCCGCCCCACGGCGGCATGGCCCCGGGCGTGGACCGCACGATCATGCTCTTCTTGAACGAGCCCAACATTCGCGAGGTCGTGGCCTTCCCCAAGAACCAGAAGTGCCAGGACATCCTCGCCAACGCCCCCAGCCCGGTCCGCCCCGAGCAGCTCGAGGAGCTGCATATCCGGATCGTGATGCCCGAGGGCGACGGCCAGTAACCCAAAGCCGGCCGGCGATCGTGTAGCGGATCTGGACGCGCGTTGCCCAAGAGGGCGACGCGCGTCCGGCTTCCGGACTACACGATAAGGACTTAGCTCAGGCCCGCCCTTCGCCTAGGGCTGAGCATGATCTCGCTCAGCCATGCCTTCTCCGTCCTCTCCGCCCCCTCCAACGCCCTCGGCTTCAAGCTGCGCGAGGCGTGGTCCTGGTCGCCCGGAGTCCCCGAGCTCGAGGGCGAACCCAAGGACGACCTCTTCCTCTACCTGAGCGGACCCGAGCGGCGAGCGGTGGCGGCCCGCGCCGACGAGCTGCGCGCCCGCTACACGCTCGACGACCTGCGCGACCACTCGCGTCGGATCGACTACCTCGAGAACCTCTACCTGCTCGACGCCCTCGAGCGCTGCCTGCCGGGGCTCCGCCTGCGCCCTGACGCGCGCGCCCTCGACGTGGGCAGCAAGGACTGGAGCTACGTGTTCGCGCTCCAGCGCTTCTGCGAGCGCGCCGGCGCCAGCGAGCTCGAGCTGCACGGGGTCGAAGTCGACGCCCGGGCCCGCTACCTCGACCTGACGACCCGCGCCGACGTGGCCCAGGCCCACATGAACCTGACGGGCGCTGCCCAGCTCCACTACCACGCGGGCGACGTGGTCGAGCTCGAGCAGGGCCAGTTCGACCTCGTGACCTGGTTCTACCCCTTCCTGACCCTCTATCCGCTCCTGCGCTGGGGCCTCCCCGCCCGCTTCTTCCGCCCCGCGGACCAGCTCGCCGCCGTCCGCGACCAGCTCCGCCCCGGCGGGCTGCTGCTGGTGTTCAACCAGACCCGCGAGGAACAGCAGGAGCTGGCCCGCCTGCTCCCTCCCGGCCTGCGCTTCCGCTCGGCCCGCCGCCTGACCAGCCGCCTGCTCCCCTACTGGCAGCGGACCCAGGACCGCTGGGCGACCCTCCTGGAGCGCACCCGCTAACCCGCTGGTCCCGCCCGAAGCCGCGCGCTACGCTCGCAGGGTGAGCGACGCTCCCCTCGACACCGCCGCCGACGCACCGCTGGCCTGCCCGCTCCCGGCGCAGCGCAAGGGCCTCCGCCGGCGCGAGTGGATCGAGCTGGGCGTGATCGCGCTCGCCCTCCCGGCGCTGTGGTTCGCGACCCGCGACCTGCTCTGGAGCCCGCGCTTCGGGGCGCTCGTCGCCTACTGCTCGGCGCTCTTCCTCGGCCAGGGCCTCGTGCGCGACGTGGTCCGGCTGCTCGTCGAGGGGCGCAAGACCGCCACCCAGAAGCTGCTCTGCCTCTGCGCCGAGACCTCGATCGGCGTGGTCGCGCTCGTGGCGGGGCTGGCCCTGCTCGGGCTCGGGCTCGAGGAGCGCGTCACCCTGACGGGCAACCGCCTGACCGCGCTGGCCGCCGCCCTGCTGGCCTTCGGCTTCGTCGCCAAGGACTACGTGCTGGTCCTGCGGCGGGTCGAAGACCACGGCACGATCTCGGTCGGGTAGCTCGCGCCGCCGCGTGGACTCCGGCGTCCGCCAGCTCCAAGCCCTGGTCGAGCGCGGGCGCCTCAGCCCCGATCAGGCGCGGACGGCCCTCGGCCAGGCCCAGCAGAGCGGCCGCTCGCCCCTGGCGCTCCTGGTCGAGCAGGGCCTGCTCCAGCCGGGCGAGCTCGAGTCCGCCCGCCTCGAGGTCCAAGCCACCTGGGCCGACCCCAGCCGCGGACCGA